>NZ_JASJSQ010000032.1:0-46668 GCF_030236855.1 Stenotrophomonas maltophilia group sp. Smal13 | reverse complement strand
GAACCACCGCCCCCCAGGAACATGGGCCCGAGGTTTACCCCGACGTATCCCCCCACCGCCGCCATCAGCCCTCCATCTTTGCGGGTGTGATCCAGTCCTGAATGGCCGAATTGACCATTCCAGACAGATCGGTACCGATGACTCGATAGCGAAGGTTTCGGTCAATGCCGTACATGCGCCAGACCCCATCGTGCCCGCTCAGTACAGAGCCCAGATAGACAACGTTGACTGCGTCGAACATCGTGAACACTTGGACCCGAACTCGCCGTGGCACATTCATGATCTTCGCCCGCCCGTCATCCTCGCCGGCGGGCGGATTACCTCCGAGATAGCCATCGCCTCCGCGAGGTCCCCAACTGCGATAGAGTGCGCCGTAGATCATTTCCAGGGCGCATCCAGACGGAAAAGCACCTGACCATCGCGGTCAGGGGTGTTTGGCGCAGCAACGTTGTAGTTGACTGCCAACCATTGGCCGAGACCCAACCCATCAATGAACGGTACGAGCTCTCCTGCAACATGCGGCCGAGCATGGAGCGGCACCAAGACCCCCGGCAGCTTTCCGCGAATGCCAAACGGAGCCTCGCGCACAATGGCATCGATGTAGTTGTAACCACCATGCGCCGGATCTGGGCCCACTGGATAGGCACCCGATCCGTACGATCGGATCGAGCCGCCAACGCCAGGCGCCACTCCCGTTGTCTCGATGCGACCAGGCGAGCCAAGGCCAGCGCTGTAGTGCCGCATTGTGTAGCCTCCAGGAACCATAGTTCCCAGAGTCGGCGAGGTAGAGATCGCCCCCTCCAGCGCGGAAACGTGAAACACCGAACATACAAAGTCGTTGTACGACCCGTTGAAATTGGTTATCTCTGCTGATCCAAACAACGCAAACGGGAATGCATCCCCTGGCACGCTACTAATGAGGTCTCCATAGTAGTAGGCGCCCATTCCTGACGCATAGTTGTGCCATGAAGTGAAAAGGTAGAAGCCGATTTCTGTGGCGACCACCATCCATGGCCGAGCAGCGGCCGTCTGGACGGGAGATTTGGCGATCAGTGATCCTCGCGCCTGCAGTGTCGCGGGCGGCGTTTGATTCTCCCCCAAGTCGATACTACTCATCGAACTATAGGCAAATGCCTGCGCCAAGCGCCCCGTGCTGAGCATCGGAGCAGAAGCGTCGTCGCACACTCGCAAGTAGGCACCAGATCCGCTCTCAGCGCTATTGCGATAGACATGCACGCCAGCAGTAGCATATGGCCTAGTCCAACCAGCCGGTGGCTTGACACTCCCTCCGCTGCCATAGCCGGTGACCAGCACCGCATGCAGCAGCGCGATTAGCGTTCCGGCCTGACCGTTCAGAACGGGCGCACCAGGATCAGTGCTGCGATAAACGGTGGGAACCAAGCTCATTAGATACCTCCAGCCACATTGCCGACCACCATCAATCGGGTGGAATCAGTTGCCCCGGCCGGCGTGCCAGGCAGGGTCGTACGCACCATCCAGACCGGCGCCAAACCGCCGACCGTGTTGAATCGGACCACGTTGTTCGTAGACCAACCTGCCCCCCAGCCACCGGCCCGCATGCGGAAGTACGGCCGATTCGTGCGGGGATTCAGCGGTGCAAGATCCGTCGTGGTACTACCCGTGGTAATCACACCGACTGTTTCGCCGATCACTTCGTAGTTCGTCGCGCTGGTGAAGCGGACCGCCCAACGCTCGGTAATTGCATCACTGTTGGCGACTTCCAATGGGAAGTCGGTATCGTTGTAGGTCCCTGGCGCCGCGCTACCGATAGGAACGTTGCTCCAGACCCCAGTCCACGTCCCTTGATCGAACAGACTTTCCACGCGCGCCTGCAGATCAAGCGAGCCGTTCGCCTCTCCGAGACGAAGGGCAGTGCTGATCATTGCCTCCCCGAGCGGATAGTCGTGCGTCAGCCCTGTGTTGATCTCGATCTCCCCGGTAATCTGTGGCTGCACCACCAGTCGGCGATCTTCGACCCGTTCGCTGATAACGATGGGGAGGGCGTAAGCTGCTAGGTTGAGTGGGTCACTGAATGTCAGTCTGCCCTCGTCCATATCAACCGTATACCAGGCGCTTTCAATCGGCTTGCCGACAGCGTCGCGGACCTCAACGCCAGCGACTCGCGTCCGACCAAATACAACCACCTGTCCTGCCTGCGGCGAGGCAATGCTGTGCTTAGCGGTGTGGTGAATTAGCACCGTCTGCCCGGGCTTGAAGGCCGGGGCGCGCCCGTCGCTTGGGAGGCGCACCGACGACAGGCCGATGACGACCTCCGACAGCGGAATCGAGCGGTAGACGACCGCCCCCATGTAGATGGAGCCGGCCAGCACCAGCGCCGGGCGCCAGATCCGGTCGCCCTCCACCAGATCAGGATCGAACCAGGGCTGGCCCTCATTGCCAGCCACCGGCACCAATTGGCCGAACTGCACCTTGGCGACGCCACTCTCCCAGTCCACGGTGCCGCGGATCTGCGCACCGGAGATCACGCCATTGATGTCAGCCGTCGCAGTGAGCATCTCGCCATCAAGGCGGTTGGCTCGTAGCGTGAACATCCCCGGCCGCAGTGGCGAGCCCGGCGCACGGAAGAAGCTGTTGGCAACGCCCGGGTCACCGATACGCGTCAGCAGAGACTGGATCTGTACGCCGTTGGCGCCACCGGCCAGCCATTGGGTCAAGCTCACCACGCCGGCGGTGTAATCGATAGTGCCGGCGTAGACACCCGCCCCGGTCAAAGGATCGACCGTGTGGTAGAGCCCGCCACTGCGGTCCACGTAGGTCCGCCCCCGGAAGCTGAACCTGACGCTGCCAGGCACGATGCTATCGCTGATGGTCGGCGTCAGTTGCAGCGACACCGGCGGCAGTGGCAACGACTCCTCGGCCAATTCCGTGTCAGCACCAGCCAGCGTCCAGCCAACCGAAACTAGCGTGCCTGCGGAGAACTGCGCCAGCACGTCCACGCGGCCATAGCCCACCACCCTCAACCGCCCCGAGCGCAGCTCGTACTGCGGGTACGACACCTGACGAACCATGAACTTTCCAGCCTGTAGGCTCACTGCACCGGTGCTGTAATTGATGGCCCCCAGCGCGGTGGTGGCGGCGGCGTCCCCCACCGAGACCGCCACCAGGTTGCCATTGCCGTCGTCCTTGGCGATGACGCGCATGGGCTGTGGCGCGGAAGCCAGATCGTAGGCGTCGCGCATGACGGTGACTACCCAGTCCAACATCACCGAGCCCGGCTTGACTGGCCCCTGCGGCAGCGTGAATGAGACCAGGCCGTTTCCATCCGGCACCGGTTGCGGCGCGGCATTAAGCGGCTCACCCCAGTCGTAGTTGACCGCCACCTGGCTATTGGCGTCGGGCAGCGTATCCAGCTGCAGCAGGCACTCGCCCGTTGCATAGGCGACCGAGCCGCGAAGCTGCCCAGCGATGAGCAGGCCACCGACGCCATTGTCGACCACGTTCACATCCGCGCCGCCCACCCGCACCGTCAGGCGCACGGTCCCGGGCGCGGCACCGGCATTGCCGAGCATGAACCGCAGTGCGGGCGGCTTGATGTTGGTGTCGCCTGCACGGGCCTCGGCAATGATCGATGTGCCCCAGGCACTGATGATGCTGCTGTCCAGGTCGGGCAGCGCACCGGTGGTCAGCACCAGCGAGCCGGTCATGTAGTTGATGGTGCCGCTGCCCTGCCCGGGCTTGCCAACGAGCTGGCCACGACCGTTGTCGGTCAGGCGGTACCAGCGTCCGAGCGCGCGGTAGTCCACCACGGCAGTACCCGGCGCCGGCAGTGGCACCAACTGGGCTAGCCAGACCATCCCCTGGTTGTTCTGGGTCACCACGATCTCATCGGTGAAGCCTTGCATTGGAATGGTGCCGGCAGGCGTGGCGGTGATGCTGACGCTGGTGCTGCCCGCACCGGTGGAATGAACTAGCGACACAGCGCCGGTCTGATAATCCACGGTACCCGACCAGGGCGTGACCGCTGCAGACCCCAGGCCGCCGGTGCCGTCATCCGAAAGCTCGATGCTGCCCACCAGCACCTTCACGCTGCCGACAGCCATGCCCGTGCCCAGGAAGCGAGTGACGGCAACACCAGCCACGAATGCGCTAGTGAAGCTCAGGGCGAGGCTGTTGGCTGGCCCCGAGGGGACGTGACTCAACGTTCCCATGCCAGCCAGAACGTCGCTCACGGCGGTTTCAGCGGTGGACGTGGGAACGATTGGCACATAGGGCGAGTCGATCTGCACGGACAGGTCACCGGGTTTCCCGGCAGCCGTGAGGCGCTTCACGCTGTGGTAGCTGGTGGCATCGACCACATTGGTTTCATATACCCGGCTGGCCGGTTTCGTCGCGGTGTAGCGAATGACCTCCTGACCGTAGAAGTTGAGCAGCAGCGCGTTGACCAGCTCGATCACCAGCACGTCACGTTCGAAAGCGCCTTGGTCGTCGGTAAACGTCCGCGTGGTCCGAGAAAGCACGTTCTTCACCCGCACGTACTGCTCGCCGGGATCGCGCCCCGAGGCAGCCAGCGTCAGCAGGCTCAGGTTGTCGTTGATGTCCGGGCTCGGCGCATCCTTGGTGGTGTAGACCTGGATGGTCATCTGCCCGATGAAGTGGTCGCCCAACAGGATGAATCGCGATTCTGTGCCGCGGGTGATGTAGCTCTCGACGCGGTTCTTCGCGTCCAGGCGCACATCGCTGTAGGAGCCGGTGGCGAACATGGTCACGGTCACACGCGGGTCGGACGGCGGGTCGATCAGCACCGCGATCGCATCCTTGAGCACGTCTGGTCCAGGCGTATCCACGTGCACGAACATCTTGCGGAGCGTGGAGCGGCCCGTGGTCCGCTCTTCATCACCGATGTCGGGGAACAGGTTGTTCATCGCACCATCGACAATCTCGGCCTGGACCATACGGCCGCCGCCATCAGGGTTGTCGGTGAGGCGCTGCGACTGGCGCATTTTGATATCGGTAGCAGAGATCGTCATTGGTCAGACCGTCATGAGGCGAAGGGTGATGGAGAAGAGGTCCGCATCAAGCGCGGGGACAGCAAAGCGGGTGGGGTCGACTTCGATGGCCGGCCCATCGGTGCGGCGCCACCGCACCTGGAACGACCGCTCGCCGCTGTTGTGGGCCGGCATGACCAGATCCAGCGGCGCCAGGCGGGCCTCGCTCTCGCTGGCCTGCAGGGCCCGTAGCACGGGAAGACTGACGACGCCGACATAGGCGGTACCGTCCCGGGTTGTCTGAAGCGTGATTGGCCGCCCGGCCTGTCGCGCAGACTCTTGAACGATCAAGGCACCCGTCAGGCTTGTACGCGCCTGCTGCCCTACCTTCCAGGCTGTGAACTCGTCGGTCCATTGAAGGTCGGCCGGCAGTTCGATTCCGGCAAGAACAATGCGGGTCATCAGCCACGCCCCCGCACAGAAACGGCCCTGCTTTGCTGAACCTGGCGCAGGACCAAGGGAGCGACGAGGCCCGCGAGGCGCTGTGCTTGCTGCACCTCGGCTGCGGTGGCACCAGCCACCACCTCCTTCGAAGGCAGCTTCCAGTCAATGACGATGACCTGTTCATTGCTGCCGTTGCTGCCGACACGGGCGGCGTCCGCCCTCGCCTGAGCCTCTGCCTCAGCTTCAGCCTGCTTGCGCCGCTCGGCGAGCGCGGCGGAGGCTTCCTGATCTCGCTGCTGCCGCTGCCGCATGACCTGGGCCTCCAGTTGCGCCACCTCTGCGATTTCGCCCTTGCCCACGTAGTCGAACTGCCCTGCCAGCCGTTCCTTCGCTGCTTTGGAAAGCTCATCCTCCGCCTCGGCCGCCGCCTGAAGCTCCGCCTTGTACTCCGCCAATTTCTTGCGCTGGTCGGTAACGCGGTTCAGTGCATTGGCAAACTGCACAAGCGGGTTAGGGCCGCTGAGCTTGCGCATCGCCTGCAACGCCGATTCGGAGACCTCACCAATGTTGAACGCCATTCCTTGCGCAGCGGCCCCGGCCTGCCCCATCTGCTTGCCCATTCGTTCGGAGCTACTCCCCACCCGGTCAACCTGGTCCGCCGCACCTCCCGCGCTCTCGCGCACCTCCTCCAGCCGCTCGCGGCTGCGGCTGGCACCGTCTTGCAGCTGCCGCATTGCCACGTCACTCACGTCACCCAGCCGCTGCATGCTGCGCTCGGTGTCGTAGATCGATTCCTGAACCGCGAGCTGGCTGTCGACGTTGTCCCGACGCCACTGGTCGCTGTCTGCGGCTGCAGCACGGGTTGCATCGGCATATGCCCGGAAGGCGCGACGAACGTCTTCCACAGAGGCCTTGCCGCGCGCCGCGCCGTCACGGATCGCTTCGAAGGCGCTCTTGGCGGCGTCGCGCGTCGCATTGAGCGACGCCTGGGACTGGATGCCAAGCCGGGCAAACTCGTCAGCCAGCGGGTCAATGGCAACCTGAATCTCGCGGATACGAGCGTTCAGCGCTGCAGCCGACCGCGCGGCCGCATCGAAGCCGACCTTGCCCTGCCGCCCTGCTGACTCCAGCAGCGCACCCAGCGTTCGAGCTTCGTCCAGCGTCGCGACCTTGCCAAGCGCTGCCTTGAAGGCCGTCTCGATTTGGACACCGGTCGCGATCGCACTCTCAGCCACCGCACCGAAAGCGGCGATCGCATCCTTACCACCAGCGCTGAAGCTGACGCCCATGCGCGATGCGGAAACACCAAGCCGCTCCATCGCAGTAACAAGCGTGGTCTGCAGCACGGCGGCGGCATTGGTGGCGCCTTGCGGCATTGCCTCAAACGCCGACTGGGCCGATGCCTGGAAGCGGAGCAGCTCCTCCCCGGAGAGCTTCTTCAGCGTCTCCAGCAACCCATCGCGCACATTGCGCTCTGCGGCAGCGCCTTGGGAGGCGATGTAGCCCAACGCCGCTCCGACCGCCTCCAGGCTCGCCGTGTCTGCAAAGTTGAGCCCTTCGAACACCTTGCCGATCGATTCCTTCGCGAGCTTGGCGTTCCCGTCGATCCCCGCCAACTGCTGCACCACAAGCTGTGCTGCCGGGCCGATGCCGTTCGTGAGCGCGTCCGCAGCAGTCTGGACGCCACCCCGGAGAGCCGCAAAGCCCGTCGACACCTCCAGCAACTTCTGTGTGACCTGACCCAGCTGCTGCAGCTGCTCAGCCGTCGCGACGCCGGCCTTCTGCTGCATCAGCAGGAAGCCTTCCTGCGCCGTGAGGTACTGCTCCAGACCGGACAGGCGCTTCTCGTAAGCCTGCCGCTCCGCCTCGCCCAGCTTGGCGACTTCCTCGGCTGACTTGATAACTACGTCACGGTATGCGACGAAGGACACTGCCTGTTCACGCAGTTGCAGCGCCGAATCGCGGACCAGGCTGATGTAAGCGCGCTGCGCTTCACCGGCACGCTTCAGCGCCGGGTCGTGCTGCTTCCAAATGTCCTGCGCCACGGTCTTGAGGACATCCAGACCGCCCATCGCCGCTTCGAGCCCCAGGACGGCGACAGTAATGGGGACTGCCTTCGGCAAACCGCGCAGCAACGCACCGAACCGACCGATTCCCCGGCTGCCGCTTGCGACCGCTGCATTGTTGGCAATCTGCGCGTTCGTGGTTGCGATCAGCGCCGCGCGCCATGCGTTCAGCTGGAGCAGGGCCCCCACGATCTTGAACTGCGCATACGCAGCAGCCATCAGGCCGATCACGCGAGCATGGTCCACAACCCACTGCGTCGTGCCCTTCACCGCCTCTGCCATGGTGATGATGGCTTGGGCGGCCTGTTTGGCCCAGCGCGACAGGCTGCCATCGGCGGCCAGTCGGTCCAGGGTGGTCAGCAGGCTGGTGAGCTGTTCCTTGAAGTAGGTCAGCACGCCTTGGTCGGCGACCTCCTGCTTCCAATCCTTGTAGCGATCGGTGGCCGCCTTCCACAGGCCGGCGATGGTGCCCACCTTCGCCGCTGCAGCCGCGCCACCATACGACTCGGCCAGCAGGTCGAGAATGATCGCCTGAGCCTTAGCCACCTGACCGGTCGCTTCCAGACTCTTGATCAGCGACTTCTGGCTGTCATCCAGCGTGAAGCCTTGCTTGCTCAGGCTCTCCATTGCCTTCGACGGCGTCTGCAGAGCCTTGCCTACGACCTCGGCAGACTGCTCCAGCGACATGCCCAGCCGCTGGGCCTGGTCGATGGTGATCTGCATCGCTGCCGGGAACTGCTCGCCCACGATGTTGGTATAGGAGAGCAGACGCACCTGGGCGGCGCTGATCTGCCCATCGTCAAACAGCCCACTCTGCAACTGCTGGCGCATGGCGGCCAGGCTCTGCGCGGTGAACTCACTGGTGCGCCCCGTGGCGTGCAAGGCTGCTTCCAGCTGAGCCAATTCCTGCTCAGCGTCGCTGCCCTCCTTCACGATGGCCTTGATGCCATCAACCACTCGGTTCAGGCCGACGAACGCGATCGCACCAGCGGCGACCGCCTTGAGCTTGCCGAACAAGCTAACCGTGCTATCCGTGGCGTTTGCCAGGTCGCCGCTGCTGGCGGCGGCATCAGCGGCGCGCTCCCTGTACTCAGCCAACGACTTCGCGGCCGCCTTGCTGGTAGTAGCCTGCTTGCGGAAGGCAGCCTCGCCTTCCTCGATCTGCTGCTTGCGCCGACGCCCCGCCTCGGCCTCTGCCGCAGCGGCCCGGGCCTGCTCAGTGAGCGCTGCCGCGCTGCGGGTCGCCTCGATACGCAGGCGCTGCTGGTGATCGGCCAGGTTCGCGGTGTTGACGCCGAGCGAAGAGAGCTCCTCGTCGGCTTTGCCTACAGCGTCCCATTGCTCGTTGAGCGCCTTTTTCAGGCGCTCGCCTTCCTTACGTAGATCGCGCTGGGCAGCCAGCACCTCGCGGGAGGGCTTCTCCATCTCCCCGATGCCGAGGCTGAGCGCCAGCGCGGCCTTCTGATTGTCATCAAACTGCTTTTCCAGCTCCGCGAGATCGGCCAGCATGCCGTCGAAGGCATCCGCTTTCGCCGCCGCCTCGTTCAGCCCAGTGAGCGAGTCGAGCAGCTTCGTCGCCTTGCCAGCGGTCTCGACCGAGACATCCCCCAGATCGCCAAACGCTGCGCGCAGTTCATCCACGCCCTCCCGGCCCTGCGTTTCGATGACGACCCGAATTGCTTCTTCCAGCCGATCAGCCATTGGAGCTTCCGTTGACGCGCCACTGGCGGCGCAGTTCAGTCAGGTAGGTGGTGTGGAAGCGTTCGATCAGCCGGCGACGCGCCGCAAGGGCGCGGTCGTTGCCATCAGCACCCGAGAGCATCTCGAACGGGCTTGGCCCACGCAGGATGCGGACCGGGCCGCGCCCGTGGCGCTTCTGCTGCGCGCGATCCCAGCTGCGCACCCGAATGGCCCTGCGACCCTTGATCGTGGCGATGAAGGCACCGTCGTAGGTCTTCGACTCGCCCACGCCAATGCCGGCCGTGGCACCTCGGGATTTGCGACCGGCCCAGCGACCACCGAACTCGATCAGCGAGATCTGCCGCGTGCTGGCCCAGATCGAAAGGAAGTCATCCCTGCCACGTTTGCCGGTGCTGTAGCCGCGCTCGCCCGTTTCCACGCGATACTTCCCGCGCAGCGCAGAGGCGCGGATGTTGTAAGAGGCACGGACCTCCTGCGCAGTAGCCGGCCCAGCCCGGCGCTGCAGGCCAACAAAGGCACGCTGCACAGACAGGTCGTACCGATTCAGCACCTCGCCGGCCAGGTCGGTCAGGCCATGGAAGCCTTTTGCCCGCCGGCCGCTGACGTAGTACTTGAGCAGGTTGTTGTTGCGATTGGAGGCCACAGTGCCCTTCCTGATTCATACCGGGAGAGCGCCGCTCGGGCGCCCTCCCCTTACCGAGGTCACCAGACCGCCTAGCCCGCCGACTGCTCTGCGAGCTTGAACGTGTACAAGTCGCTCTCGCCAGCCTGGAAGATCATCGGTCCGGTGAGCGCCACCTGGACCGGCTCGTCGCTGAACCAGTCAACGTCGCCGTCCACGGTAAGATCGACATTGGGGATGGTGAGCAGGCCTTCATCGCCGCTGATGCGGTCCTGTACATCGCCCAAGATCAGGAAGGACTTGCTCGGCGTGGTGCCGCCACTGATCGCGGTCTCCAGATAGGCGTCGTACTGATACGTTCCCAGAACCGTGTCGCCAGCCTGCAGCGCACCTCCAGCCTTCGGAATCAGGAGGCCGTACTTCGGATCGAGGTCGTAATCCGTTCCCTTCACCAGTTCGGTCGCACCCTTCCTGAATACCGGAGCGGTGTCAGCCAACAGGAAGTTGTGGGGCAGCTTGACCGGCACATCCGCGCTTTTCACATCAACAGAGACGTCTGTGGCCGTACCAGCGGACACATTGGTAACGACCAGAGTGCCGTACATCATGCGAGCAAGGATGGCCGGCGGCACTTCCAAGGCCGTGATGGACACGTTGGTCACACCGGGATTGGAATCAACGTGGATGATCTGCTGATAGCGTGCATCTCGGCGCTTGCTCTTGATCTCCACCTTGTCGCCAGCCTCGTAGCCGAACGTCAGCGAGGACTGTTCCAGCGGCTGGTTACCGAACTTGTCGGCTGGTTCTGGGATGACGGGAATCCGCGCGCCGTTCGCGCCGTGCTCCCAGAAGCGCAGGTCGCCTGCGAATTTGCGGACTTTGGGCTGTGCCATGGTGGTGTTGCTCCTACGGGTTGGGGACGGGCTCAAAGGTCTCGGTCAGACCAGCCCGCGCGGTGATCTGAGCGACGACGGCGGAATGCCCTGCGTCGTCTTCCAGGGCTTCCATCTGCGTTGCGAGAATTTCGAATGTGGTAACGCCCTTGGGCAGCAGCTTTGTGTTGAAGGTCAACACGCGAATCAGGTCGTGCCTGGCGCGATGTACCAGAAGCCGAGGGTTCTCCCGACCACTGCCGCGCGGCACTTCGAACTCGACGGTGATCGCGGCATCTGAGCTGACCTGAGCACTACCACCGCCACTGCGTGAGAGTTGATGAACCGAGATGAGAGTGGCTGCATCGGAGTACTGCTCGCTCACCTCATCATCGTCAATGACAATTAACCCGTCGCCGATGTCGGTAAGGAAGCCGGCAGAGGTACGAATCAACCGCACGCGATCGCGGAGGAACTCGACCAGCTGCCAGGACAGGGGTTCGGGCCGCTCAACCACGACGCACCAGCCACCGGCTGCGGGAGCCGTCGTCACTGAGCTTCTTCATGTTCACGAAGACTTCGCCAGCGACCTCGATGCGATCGCCCGGCTCAACCTCGACATCGGCTCGCAGGTATGCGACTTCCACGCGCCCGGAAACGAACTGGCGCAGCTCACCGATGGTCTCCACATCGCGGTCGACGTAGACCCGCACGCCATCGGTCACGGCTCCGCTCCTCTCCGACGTCACCCTCGCAGTCGAGACCATGCCGGCGAGGGAAAATGCGCCGTGGATGGTCGCATCCATTTCACGCAGGAAATCCAGCTCGCTCATCGAGCACCTCCCGAACACAGCAGCGCATAGGCCTGAAGCCCCCTCACTTGGGCGTCGCACTGGGCGGCGGCGCCAACAACTCGGCCCGCACTTTCGATTCGGTCGTCGGCTCGACCATCAGACTGGCTAGCGGCAGCGGCGGCCGCGGACAGCTCAGCGGTGGCGATGGACGCCTGCCAACGCTGGTGCAGGCGCTGGTTGCCAGCGCGAAGATCAGCGACAAGGCGATCAGACGCTTTCTGTGCATCGTTCTTTTCCTTTTCATATGTGGCAGCCAGGTGATTTGCTGCTTCAGCGCTTGCACGTTCCGCTGCAAGCACGTCATGCGCCTCGGCCAGTGCCGTGTTGGCGGCATCACGCTCATCGCGAGCCTTGTCTCGGGCAGCCGAGGCGACGTTGGCAGCCCGGTGCGCTTGGGCAACCGAACCCCTTTGCCAGATGACCAGGACGCTCAAGCCAAGCAGCAGCGCCAAAAGCACCCGATTCATGCCACAGGCTCCTCGACGGGAGGGACGACCACTCCCAACTGCTTGAGCGCGGACTCCAGCGAGATGACGCGAAGCCTCAGCCGATGAGCATCCTCTTGCGCCTTCATGCGCAAGCGAACCTCTTCGTTGTACTGCTTGACCACCTCCGCCTGGGAGGTCTCCAACGACTTCACCCGCTCAACGAGCCCGTTGAGCAGATCTACGTTGGCGTCGGTTTCGGTGCGCTCTTTGCGGCGCGCAAGAACCGCACCCCACGTCTCTCGGAGCAGCCACAGCGCGACTGCGCTGGCAGCGAGCCACCAAGGAGCTCCAGCCCCCTCAACGCCCCCAATCACTTCAGCGCCTCAGCAACGCCGGCATCGATCACGTCGGGCCGCCAGTACATGCCGCCGTTCTCGTGCCTAGCGATTGCGGTAGCCAGACGGCTCAGGGTGACCGCGTTATCCAAGCGGATGACTTCCGAAGGCGCAACGCCCACCGCAGTGGCAACCTGCAGGACGTATGCACCAGTATCGTTCTCCACCGGGGGTGCCCAGCGCCCGATGATCTCCTTCACCGTGCGCAGGCCATGCTTGCGCTGGTACGTGAGCAGGGTCTTCGCCAGAGCGCGGAACCCGGCCTGCGGGGTCAGGAACACGCAGAAGCGCTGCTCGCGCGCGATGGCCGCGGCGGACCGATCCTCACCCTGCCACGGCGTGCTGGTGCGGTCGATGTTGCCAGGATTGTTGTTGCGTACGCCGCGCGGCGTGCTGGTGGTGCCCATGCGATCCCCCGGTTTCGCTGTGGAAGAACCGGCACCGCTCACGCCACCCAGGCGTATGTGAGCGGTGCCGGCCAAGACTTACGCCGACTTCACCGAGCCAGAGCCCGGGGTCAGCTTTGCCAGCACGGTTGCACTGCCATTGCCAGCGGCAGCGATTGCCACGGCGCAGTTCTCCAGGTCGCCAGCATCTGCACCGGTGACGATCAGCTTCCCGCCCTGGGCGTCCCAGGTCAGCCCAGCACCCGCAGCAATGTTCGCGCTGGCGAGCTTCGGCAGTTCGAACACACCCTCGATCTGGGCACTGCCCTTGGCGCCGGCGGGGATGTCCACCAATGCGACGGCCAACAGCTGGCCGACGATGGATGCCTGTCCACTGACCAGGGCGGATGCCGCGATGATGTCGATCACCGCACCCGGAAACTTGTAGTTCTTCGCCATGATGATGGTCCTCAGTTGGCGTCTTGCGTGGATGAAGTAGGTGAACCCGGCTGCGGCAGGAGGGCCGCAGCAGAGTGGCCGGTTACTCGCCCGGGTTGAAGGCAGCGCCGCGCCAGCCCACCGCGCCCACGCCGTACTTGTGAACGACCTTCCAGCTGAGGCCGTCAGTGCGGAAGTTGGTCTCCTGCTCCAGCACTGGCGTCTGCACGCCATTGAGGAACGCGACTTCGATCACCGGCTCCACATTCGGATCGGCGAAGCCGTACCAGCCCTTGCCGGTCCCCAGGCGCGGGGAGGTGATGATGTCGCTGAAGGTAGCGCGCGAGGTGTTGTTGACCTGGAACTTGCCGGTCACGTCCGGGTCGTATTCGCTGTTGTTCACCAGGTTCGCGCGGCCGTGCATGGCGACCGTACCCAGGAACCGCGACAGCGAGATATCGAGGTAGTCATTGCCGGCCGGGTCCATCTGCAGCGCCATCATCTGGCGCATCGCGTCGAATGAATCGACTGACACGGCAGCGCCAGTTGCGATGTTGCCGTGCTCCGCATGGAACAGCGTGTTGCCGTCATTCATGACCGGCCCCAGACCGCCGTTCTGCTTAAGCACGTCGTAGACGTCCTTTTCGATCGTGCGGCCTGCGGCCTGGCCCAGCGCCGTGGTGATGCGCACGAACGCGCCCAGGTCGTCGTTCACCAGCACTTCCGGGGTGATCTGCAGGATACGCCCCTTGCGAGCGCCCTTGATGGTCTCTACCTCGCCATCGCCCAGCACGCCGTTCTCGTACTCACCCGCTTCATTGACCGGCTTCAGGTCGGAGAACGAGGAAAGATGGTAGCGGCTGTGGGGACGGTAGTCGGACAGCGTGCCGGTTGCGCAGAATCGGGTCCAGGTGAACTGCTGCAGGTTGTAGGCCCCGACCAGAACCCGGTGCAGCACGTTCTCCAGCAGAACCGGGAAGTCGCTGGTGGTCTGCACAGCCAGAACACGGCGCGCAATCTGCTCGCGATCCATGCCACGCGTGTGCACACCGGCCTGGATCAGCGAGCGCTCGGCGAGCGCCAGCAGGGTGGTGTGCGCGTAGGGGTTGCCATTGCGTGCGGATTCGGCGTCTGCACCGGTCAACACGCCGGCACGAGCCAGAAGCGCGTTGACCTGGGCGCGACGCTGGTTGTCCTCCTCCGGCACCACGTCCGTGATGCCGAAGCCGCCAGCTAGCGGTTGGCCGCTCGCCGCCAGCTTCGCCAGCAGCTTGCCGCGCGCCACGTCTTCTGTGATCGCAGCATCAGCCAGGCACTCGGCCTCCAGCGCCTGGATGCCGCTGACCTCACGGAATCCGGCGAAGACGGTACGAATGGCGGCGTTACGGGCCGAGATTGCCGCCATCACCTGCTCGACCGTTGCAGCCGGCGCGGAGGACGCAGGCGCGACAGGAGCCGCTGCGACCGGCGGGGCCGGAGTGGCGGGTACGGGTGATGCCGGGGCGGCGGGGGCCGGTGCAGCCGGAGCGGTGCCCGCCTGCGCCATGATCAGTTGGCACTGCTGTTTCATGCTGGTTTCCTCAAGGTGGGCCACAACGGCCCGCTGGTGAACCTCGCGGAGCGAGGCGAAGGCTGAAGCGGTGGTGGTTGCCTGGATGTGCTTGCGCAGCAGGGCGTGCACGGCGCCCTCGGTCCCAGAGATCGCGCTCACATAGGACAGCAGCGCTGCTGCCGCGACGGAGTCCGCAGGCTCAGGCTGCACGTCGGGAATAACTTCGCTGATCAGGCCCAGCGCCAGCGCCTCGGCGGCGGTAAGCCAGTGGTCCTTGCGATCGGTCAACATCGTCTCGATGTCGGCCGGGTTCTTGGCACGTCCCGAGTACGTCACCAGCATCTGGCGCCCATACACGTCGATCTGATCGGCCCGCTCGCGCAAGTCGCCAGCGAAGCCCCAGCCGCCGCCCTGCGGACCGTGCAGCATCAGCATCGTGTTCTCGTGCATACGACGGGTGCTGCCGGCCATGGCAATCAGGCTGGCGATGCTGGCGGCAACACCGTCCACGGTGACATTGATCGTCGCCGGATGCTGCTTCAGTGCGTTATAGATCGCTAAGCCATCGGTGACCACGCCGCCATCGGAGTTGATCCGCACGTTGATCACGCTCGCCGTGGTTCCGGCCAGCTGCTCGACCACGCTGGCGGCAGTGACGCCCTCACCCCAGAAGTAGTCGCCGATTGGGCCGTAGATCAGCAGCTCAGCCTCACCGCCGCTGGTGGTGTTCAACGCGAGGACCGATTTACCCTTTGCCTCCGGCTGCAGCGCCTCGATGTCGCTCGCGTCGAATGCAAAGGTCGCTGCCAATACAGCGCCAAGCGCCGCTGCCATGGCGTTACGGGTGAGGTGATTCATTGCACATCCTCAGATGGGGTTGGAATGGAACTGGCATCAGCGCTGGCCTGGGCCACGCCTGCGTCACTCACCTGGCCCGGATCGCTGTCCAGGGTGATCCCCAGGTCACGCGCCCACTTACGTTCGTTGCGGATCTCTTCCAGCGTGTCGTACATGCGCCCGCCGCGTTCGCTGATGACCGAGGTGAGCGAGCGGATGCCCGCGCGGATCATCATGCGAAGGCCCGTCGCCTCATGGACCGGGTTGATCCACGGCATCACCGGCGGCATGTACATCGCATCGGTCACCGTGGTCATCGAAACGCCGCGCGGAACGACCAGCTCGCCGGATGCAATCGCCGCCTGGATGAAGCGCTCGTAGATCGGCCGGACAATCTGCGAGATCACCTCATAGGCCAGAACGCCGTATGCGCCGTACTGCTCGACCAGCTCCTGCCGCTGAGCCGAATAGGTGCCGTTGTAGTTCTTCGACAGCGACGAGAACGACACCCGCATACCACCGGCTACCGCGCGCAACTGCCCGTTGCGGTAAGTCTCCAGGTTGGGGTTGGGGCGATTGGTGTCGACGGTTCCAACGCTCTCGCCCTTCACCAGGTCATCGAACACCATGCCGGGCTGGAACCGCATGCTGCGCCGCTCCGGAACTGTCTCGTTCTCGCCATAGCTCTGCGGATCGCCCTTGATAATGAAGGCCGCCATGCTTGCCGCGATCTTGGCGGCCACACGCTCGGATTCCTCGTAGTCCTTGAGGTCATCCAGGCGGGTCAGGACAGACGCCAGCAAACTGACGCCGCGCACCTGCCCGATCCGATCAACCATCTTTGCGTGGTGAACGAAGTCAGCGCTCACGCGCTTCACTTCCGGCATGACCGCGTTCGGGTCACCAGGATGCTGTTTGTACAGGTGATACGCGATAGGGCGGTTCCATGCGTTCCGCTCAACGCCCTGCATGATGTTCCGACCAGGATCGTTCAGATCCATCGGCAGAAGATCGGGCTCCATCATCTCGATGCTGTAAGGCACCACAGTGCCGTGGTCGAGGTACGGCACCGGCCCGATCAGGTCCTGATACAGACACTCGCCGTCGCGGAACAGGGTCCGCGTCATCAGCCGCTGTGCCGCTCCGAAGTCATGGCACCAGGTGACCTCCGGGCGCTTCCAGAAGTCCCGCAGCAGCGGGGTAATCTGATCGACCAGGGACTCCACGATGTTCCCGTTCGCATCGCGTGGCTGCGGCTCGATGCCGATGCCATCACGGCCGATGACGTTCTGGACCATCTGGTTGAAGCCGTTCACCACGATGTCGTGGTTACGATCTAGGTGTCGCGCTTGGGTACGGATTCGGGTCGCGCCGCTGGCAACCGCCGTGTTGCCGGAGCCAAATTCGCGCGCAGCCTCCCGCAGACGGCTGGGCGTGGCGCCGTCGTATGCGCTGCTGTAGGCAGCGATACGCGCACGCGCCATTGCACGCTTTGCGCCCCAACCGGGGGCCACAACGGCGATGGCGCGGTCAAGCCGGTTCACTCGCCCCCCCGGAAATCGGCAAGAGCCACGGACGTGCGGCTACCACCTCGCGCCTGCATGTTCACTTTGGCCTCCCACTCGCGTCGACCTGCACGAATCTCCGCCAGGTCGGCACGATTCAGCTGCCGCTCCCCCATGCGGAACGACTGACCCTGCAGTACCGCAGCCTCGGCGGCCAGGTACGTCTGCAGCATGATCTGAGCGGGTGTCGGCATGGAGATAGTTTGGAGACGAGGTCGTCTCAACCGTTACCAGCCGCGTGAGACGATCAAGAATCCACCCCACGCAAATCAGCCACTTACGAGGCTGCCGTCTCAATCTTTGACAGAAGGTGAGACGGGCCCCGAATTCTCAGCTCGCTTTCGACGGTTTAGGCAATCCACCAGGGAACAAGCGATACAGAGCAGCCCTCGATATCCCGTGCCTGCGGCAAACCAATCGCCAGTTTTGTCCCTCGGCAAGCTCGGCGCGAATTGCCTCCACGCGTGCACACGGCTTGTCCTGCACGGCCGCCTTGGGAATGTGCAGTCGCTCACCGCCATACTCGGTCTGCAGGACGGTCAGCACCGCCGTCGCATAGGGCATCGCGTGCTCCTCGTTCAAGCCGGTCTGCTCGACGATGCCCCGAATCACCAGGCGACGCAGCTGCTCAGCAGCATCGATGTCGCGCGAGTTGCTCATAGGCGGCTACTCCAACCGCTCGACCCGAAGTCATCGCGTGACGTTTCACGGGAATCGCGCGCGACGCGCGCCGGGACCGGCGGGGGCCTTTTCATAACCGGGGTCACCGGCAGCGCGGGCACTGCAACGTCCTCCGCCGGCAATGCAGCAGCCGGGGGGAGGCCGAACAGATCGTTTTCCGGCTGCACCTGTTCCTCCAACTGATCCCACCACTTCGCCTTCTTGGGCCCCCACAGGTCGAGCCGTTCCTCCAGCCATATTTCGTAGGTCAGGCAGTCCTTGACCTCGATTCGCTTGCGCGTTGCGGTCCACCTGGATTCCGACCCACCCTTCATCCTCCGCGTAGCGCGGATCTCGCCCGCCAGCTGTTTGAACCATTCGGGCGAGAGCTGATCTGACAGATGCACGTAGCCCGGGCCCGGAACGGCAACGTCCAGGCGCGACTGGAACCGATCCTTCGCGAGGTTCGTGCCCACGTGCCAGAGCACCGGGCCGTGCTTCTCAATACGGCCATTGAAGCGGTAGCCCACGCGGCTGTTGCCGTTCTCGATGGACCGCTCCTGGCCGCTCGCGCCCTTCACCGCGTGCACACGCAACGCCTTCAACTTGTGTGCGAAGGCGTACACAGCGTCGGCATGGTGACCGCCCGAGTCGATCGCGGTCGCATAGATCCGTTGCGCCCTGCCGCTGGCGTGTGTGTATTCCTGCTCCCGCAGGAACGCCTCAGCTTCAGTCCAGACCTCCATCTGCGCAGGATTACCGAAGAACACGCGGTGGTCGATGGTCCACATCTGCCCCCCTCGCCCGACGCCCCATACGCCAGCCTCTAGCCGGTTGTCCTGGGTATCCATACCGCACAGGAGCAGCAAGCAGTCGCGGGGCATCGTCTTGAGCGGGAATGGCTCGGCCCTGTTCGCCAGCTCATCAGCGTCCGTGCGTTCGACCTCTCCCTCCCAGGCCTCACCCAGAGTCGTGTTAGTCCACGCCTTCAGCTTGCTGTCGTCGCCTTCCTGGTGCTTGATGTACGCCTCCAGGAACTCCCGGACAATCTGCTGCCACGCAACTGCCGGGCTGTAGGCGGTCCAGATGTGAAGCGCCACATGTCGCGGAGCCTGGACCGCATGGCCCTCCGGCGTGGTGAAGCGGCCATCGGCGCGGAGCCAGAGATCGCCGCGCGAGTTCACCCATTCGCCCTGCTCAGCGGCCAGCAGATACTCGCCCTGCGTCATCGGGTAGGTACAGTGCGGGCAGAGGTGATAGACGTGGACAACGCCGCCAGTTGCGTCTCGCTCGAATTTGAAGCCGTGCGATTCGTCCTTGCCCCCCCACGTCAAGGCATGGAAGGCATCGCACTGTGGGCAACGCACCTGGTAGGTGAATCGCTCATCCGCCTGCGAGTAGCGCGTATCCACCAGGCTGAAGCCCTTGAGCTTCGGAGTGCTGCCAGCAACAAGCTTGGGGAATGTCGCGCCTTCCAGGCGCTTGGCGGCCAGCGAGTCCGGTGCACCTTCCTTTTCGATGTCGTTGTCGAATGCGTCCAGCTCGTCCAGTAGGGCAACGTCCACGGAGATTCGACGGTAGTTCTTCGCAGCCTTGCCGCCGCGCACGCGCAGAAGCGAACCGATGAACTTCTTCTGCTGCAGGGTGTTGTCCTTGTGCCGGGCCAGGTAGGCCGGGAACACCGCGCGCATGCACTCCACGTCACGCAGCATAGGCTCCAGCTCCGACTTGACGAAGTCGTCTGAGTCGTCGTCAGTCGGCTGCCAGATGCATTGGTTCCTGCGTCGGTGCTCTGCGTTGTAGCCAAGGAAGGCCAGGAGGATCTTGGTGTAGCCCACGCGCGCCGACTTCTTTACCGAGACCTCGGCCACGTCGTCGTTGCTGATCACCGCCATCAGGCCGCGCTGGAACGGCCAGGGTGTCCACTTCTGCTCAACGTAGCTTGACTCAGCAGACAGGTAGAAATGCTCCCGAGCCCACGCCTCCAGCGTGATGGGCTCCTGCACCGCCCATGAGGCTAGCCCGCGCTGCAGATGGCGCTCCACGGCGTGCAGCTGGCTTGCATCGATTCCACGAAGAAGCGTCATTCGCATTGATCCTCGGCATCAACCGGCACCGCCGTGGACGCGCCTTCATCAGGGTCATCGTCAGCGTCAACGTCGGCCAGGCGCATCGACGCGGCGAGGTTTCGTGCCTTGGCGACAATCTGAGCCACGACCTCGACATCCGCCGCCTTCAGCTGCGGAAGGCGGCGCCGCAACGTGCCCGGGATCGTCTCAAGGATACGACCCGCACGCGCGCCGACTTTCGACAACACCTGTTCCATGAGGTGTGCCGGCGCCAGCTCGCCCCGGGTCACGGCGTTCTGCATCGCCAAGCGGTCAGCCTGCTCTCGCGCCAGCCGGGCACGCTCGGCGGTCAGATCCTTGCCCGCCTCTCCGCCCCGGCCAGCAGCAACCTCGCGCAGGTGATCGCAGTAGGCAAGCAGCCACTCATCACCTGCAGCACCGTCAGCGAGGATGCCACGACGCACCAGGTCGCTGACCGCCTGCTGGGATATGCCCACCAGATCCCCAAACGCGCCCTGTTTCATCGGGCTGCCCAGATCAGAAACCACTACAACCCCCTTGGAAATGCTTCATGACTAGCGAGAAATTGCGCGACCGAATACCCGTGGAATCTGAGGCCGGGGAGGACCCATCGGCCTGCCATCTCCCCCTTGCCCCGCCTGCCCAACCAACCGCACGATGATTCGCGTGGAACATGCCAGCCGTCCGCACCGTCCAAACCATCAAGGCAAGGTCTGGACGGCCGGAACCCGCGTCGTTAATAGGCTGTCCACACTGTCCATACCGTCCACACCTATTTTTTTGATCTGAGTAACTGAGAACTGGGGCGGTGTGTTGGTACATGTACGCGCGCGAGGAATGGTGTGGACGGTCAGGACAGCGCTGTCGCAGTAGGCGGCAGGTCTGGTCAGTGGTTCGGACGGGTGTGGACGAAGCTGGAGAGGTCTGGTCAGAAGTCAGGTCCACTGGGGCCCTCCTGCCTTGACCGCTGTACGGTTGCCAGCCAGTCATCGATTGCGAGGCCAGGCCTGAACCACCGGGGCTCCCGGCCGCCATCATCGGGCCAACGCCTGCGCTGCTGCTCCCAGCCCAGCGTCTTCATTATCGAGGCGACCCGCATCTGCTCGGGCTTGCCGTGCTTGCCAGGGTCCAAGCCGATGGCGTACGTCAGGAGGTTGTCGGTGGTCGCCCAGTCGATCTGCGGCGTCATCGCCAGTCGTGTCGGGTACTTGCTCGGCTCCATCCGAAGGTCGAGCCACTGCTCGACTCGCCCCTCCCAGCTGTCGCCCACGTACCTGCTGGCCTGCTTTTCCTTCGCGTCTGCCGGCAGCTCCCACCACTCGAACCCAGCGTTGAACATGGTCACAGCCTCGGCCCACAGCTGGTCGCGCAACGTCGCGATCTCTGCGATCTGCACGTCGCCGTCAGTTCGCACGGGGAGGAAGCGCCGCCCACCGGTCGGGTCGCGTAGGTACTGATGCTCGTTCGTGGTGCCGGCGAACACGCATTCGCGGCGGTAGGAGCGAGGCACGCGCTCGTAGGGCGCACGGAACTTGTCCACGCGCCTGGTGATGGCGGTCTTTACGCTGGTCACGTCGGCCTTCGAGAACGAGTCCATCTCGCCAATCTCGACGCCCCACGCACCTTGGATGACCTGGTAGAAGTCCTTTCCGCTCGGAGATTCGCTGGTCTCGACAAACCATTCGCTGCCGAAGATCGCGCGCAGGGCGCTCGACTTCCGCTTGCCCTGCTCACCTTCCAGCACCAGCATGAAGTCCACCTGTGCGCCCACGCTGGGCTGCTTGGCGTCTACCCACAAGATGCGAGCCACGGCACTTACCATGAAGCACTGCGCTGCGCGCAGGCTGTAGGCATTGTCCGCCGCACCGAATAGCTCAACGAGCATGCGCTCGACGCGGGGCACTCCATCCCATTGCAAGGCACCGAGGTAGTCCTTGATGGGATGACGGCGGTGCCGGCGTGCGACAGCGATGACAGCCTTCAGCACAAGATCATCGCTGCACTTCATCCAGTAGCGATCCGGGTGTTGCAGCCACGCCGCCAGCTCGTAGGCATCCGAGTCAATGAACTCATCCCTGCTTCCGCCTGTCCACGGTGGATCTCGGTGCAGCTTTACCTGATTACTGGAGTCGTTGAGCCACCACAGCCCCTTAAGCCGATCATCGTTCTCCATGATCAGAATCAGGTTGTGCAGCGTGCCCTCGACATTGCCATCGCGATTTCTGGTGAGGTGCTCCTTCCAGGCGTTGGGGTCTACCCCGCCACCGCCTGGCGGTGGCGCACCGCCACCATCGATCACTGTCATCCTGCGCCTTGTCCCCACGCTCATTGCCGCATTGCCTTTTCGTAGCCCCGCGCCAGGCGCAGGTATTCTCTTGCCCGCTCCCGGCGCAAGCGCCGAGAGTGCTCATATGGGTTATCCAGGGCGGCCTGCGCCGCAGTTCGGTAGGCGCGAGCAAGCTTCGCGTTGGAGTGCAGCAAACGCTCCTCCAGCCTCCTGTCATGCGCCATTGGCAGCCACCACGTCGACCTCAACGACCCGATTCGCCGCCCAAGCGGCGAGCTGCCGAGGCGTCCAGCCATCGCGTTCCAGTGCATCCGCAATGTCCCAACCATCTGGCTGGCCCGTCACATCCACAAAGCGGATGGATCTGGCGCCTGCCCGCTTCAGCAGCTGGGCGACTCCCGGCTTGAACTGATTTGCATCGTTGCTCCACCCCAACATTGCCTGCTGCCCAGGAACGTCGGCATCAGGCCAGAGCACGCAATCCCGGCCGGCCAGTGGTGACCAGTCCGCTTTCGTGACGGCCTTTCCGCCTCCCGCCCAGCTGATTGCCGCATAGCCAGGAAACGCTCGTGCCGCCACGTCGCGACACTTCTCTCCCTCTGGGATCAACACCGGCGCGTCGGGTTTCGCAGCCAGGGCATCCAGCCCATACAGCGGCCGTGCCCCGGGAAAGCTCTCAAGGCACCACTGTTTCTGCCCGGCCGGTCCGACACACCAGGTCACTTGCGGCGTCCACTTCTTCAGCTTGCGGCTGTCGTGGTCGATGAACTCACAACGCAGCACGTACCCAAGGATCTGCCCTTCCGCGTCGCGGTAGGGAAACACTCTGGCCGGCTTCATCCTGCGGAGCTTGTCGCGCTTGGCGTTCCAGATGGGCACCGTCCAACCGCTGTCAGTCAGCAATGAGGGGGCATCGTCAGGCACGGGCAGGATAGGCACCCACTTCACCCGCAATGACTCTTGGCTCGGGAGTTTCTTTCGCTCTGCCGCGACGCCCAACTTACCGCCACTGAGCTGTGCACATGCCTCAAGGAATCCGATCTGCAGGTGATGCACCAGAAAGCCGATCACGTCGTCATGCGCGCCGCAGCCGAAGCAGTGGTAGAAGCCTTTGACTTCGTTGACAGTGAAGCTCGGCGAGGACTCATCGTGAAACGGGCATAGCCCGCTGTACTCCCCACGACCAGCTGGCCTGAGCTTGACGTAACGGCCGATGACATCGGCGATGTTTGCCGACTCGCGTATTGCATCGGTGTCTACGCAACTGTTCGCCATCAGCGGCGCCTCGCGGCTTGTGATTCGCGACGCTCGATCATCCACCACTGCACCCGCAGGTACTCGGCAATTCGCTGCCGGCAGCCAACGCCACCTGTGCAAACGCCTGGCGCCTGGCAGGTTTCTGCGATCTGCTCGATCTGTGCGCGCCATTCTGACCGTGGCTGACCAGCAATCAGCAGGGCCTGGTGCAGACATCGATTCACACCCAACGGATACCTCCTTCATCGAGCTGGCGCTGTGCGCTATCTCTACGTTCGGTTTCTTGGCGAATGCGCTCACGTTCTGCCAGCGCTTCATCGCCTACTAAGCCCGGCACCGCGTCGGTCAACGCAAGTGCCGCCCGCTCCATCGCTTGCAGCGCAGCAGCGCTGGCCGGGCCACGCCTTCGATACATGGATCGATGGGCGTGGTGGGTTGCCACGTCAGTCCTCCATCCCCTGCTGTGCAGCCGCACGGCATGCGTTGCGCTCCAGCCTGAAGCAGAGCGTGCGCACTTCGCGGGACAGGTCCTGGATGCGATCAGCCTCTGGAATGCTCAGCCGTCGGTCGGCCAGTGCATCAATGCCCGCCCCAGCCAGTTGGCCTGTCAGTTTGTGCAGTTCGAGGAGCTTGCTCTGGATCGCCGCCAGCTCGTCAGGCCAACCGCCGACAGGTGGCGCTGGCACGTAATCCACCATCAAGCCGAACTGTCCAGCCAATGAGCACACCCAGTCGGTTGCCATTGCCTGCGTACCCACGAATCGCTGTAGGTACTCGGTGAGGATCTCGGCCATCTCCATGGAGACAGACTCGCCCTCGATTCCACGCAACTTCTTCCGCAGCGTCTCTGTAGTAATGGACTTTCCGCGACGCTTGCTCACGTGTGCAGCGGCGTCTTGCACACCACCTGGTGCGCAGGAAACTGCATTGTTTAGGGCGTCCCGCCAATGCAGATCAGAGCGAAGGCAAGTCATGCGCCCTCCCCCTGAAATGCCGAGCATTTCATCGTTCCATGCCGGCCGGTGCCGCCCTCAAAATTCCGGCTATGCCAGAGATCATCAGCTTCCCTCAGCGCATGCGCTTTCAGGCCATTCGATCCTTTGACGTTCGCACCGGGACAGGCGGCGTTGTTGCGGTCTTGTGGGCGCCCTTGCACTCCGAACGCCAGAAGGAGAATCATCGCCAGAAGCATCAGAACCACCCCGCCCTTGCGGAGCTGCTGCCGAATGAGGTGCAGGCGGTAATGCTGGTGCCCTCGAACCCAACCGAAGCGAGCTATGGCGATGCTTAGGGCAGGATCACGGGCTGGCATTAACGCCCCCCGCCGATCCGATGACTCTTTTGAAATAGCCCACGATTGCGCCGTCAGAATCACGCTCCCAGCGGACACCCGGGATCAGTTCTTCGGCGGTAACCTTTCCTCCGAGGGTATCGGCGCGCAGCGCTGCGTCCTGGTTCTCGGCCATCACCGAAGCAACCGCCCGCTCAATGGCGATCGCCACCTCCTCGGTCACACCATTCTTGCGCCAGTGATAGACGTAGCCCGTGGCGGGCTTGCCGGTAACCCGACGAGCCAGCTCACTTTGGGTGCCACAGATCGCAATAGCCCGTTGCAGAGGGGTCATGGAATGCCCGGTCACAAGAATTCTTGCGGTAAATTAGCGCAATCTTTCTTGCGAATCAACAGTGCAAGATTGCTTGCATGTTGATAGGTGAAATCACACGGGGCCTGATGGAGGCCCACGGGCTTGGTGTGGAGGCTCTTGCAGCCCGTGTCCGCGCAGCGGGCGCACCCAACGTGAAGTACCAGCACATCCAGCAACTGCTGGACACTCCAACCCGCCGCCCCCGGTACATCCCGGAGTTGGCGCGCGCGTTCGGCATGTCTGTTGAGCAGTTCCTGACCTGGGACAAGGGCGAGCCGCTCAGTGCCCTCTCAGCACCCCGTTCTGCACAATCTCAATCAGTGCAACTCGACGCCCCTACGCTTGCCGCGTCGTACCAACTTGTCCGCCTAGCCTGCCTTGCGCTCGGGTCTTCATTCGATCCAGAAGACGCGAGTGACGCCTCGATTGTCATCTTGGCTCACAACTACCTGGCCGCCCGTCAGGAGAAGGCAGTTACGCCAGACAACGTGGTCGACTTCACCGCACACCTGCGGAAGCGCCAGATTTCAAAGGGGGTTGATCATGAAGGAAGCGGCAGCACTGGAAGCTCTCGCGCAGGCACTCGCTAGCAAAGTTCGGCAGCAGGCACGGCCGCCCGACGCAAGGTGCCCACGACAGTGCCACGCGACAGCGTCAAATGACGCGATCGCCTTCGCGTACATCCGCAGGATTCGCCTGCTATGTGAAGCCTTCCAGCTGAGCTGGCTAGTCGACCAGCACCTGGTCCTGAGGCAACGCCTAACCGACCTTTCAGCGCAAGAGCTTCGTGCGTTGCTCTGCGAGATGGAAGAAGCAAGGGAAGCCATCATGGAAGGCTTCCCGCTTGAGCAAACTGGGCTCATCAAGAACATGGCTGAAGTGCTGCCGAACCCTTGACGAGGACAGTTACGGACTATGCCCGCCACGTTCCCGGATGAAGTCCTGTAGCGTCTGCGGCTCACGGTCATCTTTGGACGTGGCCACGCCTGCCACGTCCCCTGCCTCAATTCCTTGGTCCCTCAACCCCTGCCTAGCCAGCAGCCGATTGTTCCTGCGTTGCTCCTCGATAAGCACCCGCAGTAGCGGCTTGATGCCGAACACGGCAAAAGGCATGAGCAACCCCATAACCACCAATGCCAGCACGGCTAAGGCAACCAGCCAGACGCCCAGAGCGCCCAGTGTGCTGAAGAAGACTTCCATACAGCTCCCCTCCCTCCATAGAAGGCCTGAAGGTTAGCATTCGAGGGCGCATTCAGCTGCGGCGAGGACAGCCTCCTGGCCGGCACAAGTCCACTCCAATCGCATCGACGCAAGTTTTCTTGTTGACGAGGGCGCAAGTTTGTTTGTAGAGTCCGCCCTGCCAGCTGTGCAGCTGGCGGGCGACCGGCGGGTCGCCACGCTACTGGCCCCTCCCCTGGCCGGTAGCAGCCGCCCCCTCGGCCCCTGACCCGCCGGCGCCCTCCTTCGAACAGGAGCGCGCCATGTCTCATCGCTACGCCGATCCAAGCCCCTGCCTGCTGCCGTTGTTGGCCGTGAAGGCCCTGCGGGCAGTGGCAGCACGCGATCACAGCACCGCCCGAACCCTGTGGGTTCGCAGCAAGGGCGAACACAGTCGCAACCAGCTGCGCCGCTCCCGGCGCATGGGCGTTGCCAGCCTCCGCCTAGAAGCCTTCTCGCGGGACCTGTCGGCCGAGGTGCGGGCATGAGCGCGCTCACTGCAGCCGCGATCCTGCGCCGCCTTGATCGCGAGGCGTTCAGCCAGCTCTGCGCTGAGGCCGCCCGGCTAGCGGTCGAGAACGAGGAACTGCGGCAGCAGCTTTGGCTGGCGGAAGACGCCGCACGCGCTTGGCAAGAGGACGCGATGAACCTCCAGCAGGATCTTTGCGAAGCAACTGGCGGGCACCCCGGACTCACCGTCGATGGCTCGCTCGTCGTTGTACCGAACTGCGAATCGTCGGTCGAGGTGCGCGCATGAGCCGCTGCGCATTCGTCGGTGAAAGAGAACAGGTGCACCTCGTGCAGATGGCCGGTTCTTGCACCCTGACGATCACATATGACCAGGGCGAACGTCAGTTCTCGCTGGCCCTCCGCCGCAATGCGACCGCCCGACAGAAAGCGCGCGGCATTGATGGCGCCACATTGACCCAGCTCACCCTTCTACCGGACCACCTGATGGGCATTCGGAGGGACAACCGCGGCCATCTACTGCTTAAAGCGGATAGCACCATTTTCTGGGTACCCGAGAAGGAAGCCGAGGGCCTCAACAAGTGGCTCAACCTGTTGAACCGCCTGCTCCTCGCATCTGCTCAGTCCAGCACCGACGGAGCGACGCAATGAGCCGCCGCCTCCGTATCGCCTGGCTGGCAGTTGCACTTGTGGCTGCCGTTGTCGTGCCGCTGCGCATCGCCGAGATCCACGGCGCCCACGCCGACCGCAATGCGGCCAAGGCCCGCTGGGCAACCAGCAGTTCGGTGAGGGGCTGACCATGCGCCAGACCTCCCGCCCGCTGCCTGCATCGGTTCCCTCCTGCGGCCACGGCCATCGCCCGCAGATCGTCACCACCAGCGGCGCCCCCACCGGCCATCGCCTGGGGACGGCTTGCCCCGACCTGGTCCACATCGAGTGCCACCGCTGCGGCATCGCGACCCGGCCGGTTCCCTGCGACCGTGCCGCGTTGGCCGAGCTGCGCTGGACCGACAGCACCTTGGCCCACTACCGCATTCCGATCTCCCACCTCGCCCGCCACCGCGGCGAAGTGCTGGCCGAACTCGCCTCAGCCGCCCCTTCCACCTCCATCGCAGCCTGACCAGGAGACACGCTATGGCCGCCGCACTCAAGCCGAAAGAACGCGCCGCGCTGCTGGCAGCGCATGCCGCTTCGGACCACGCATTGCACCGCACCCGCGCCGGATTCGCGCCCACGAACCGACCGGAGAAGGTCTTCACGCGCCGCGTCATGAACTGGCTGGATGAGCGCGTCCTAATCCGGTACGACGACCCGCAGCTGCCGCGCAAGGCGACCCTGACCGATCTCGGCCTCGCTGCCGCAGAGGCCGAGATCGCGAGGGCACGCGACCTGGCGCTCACAGCATGAGCGTGCAGCCCATCCTGCCAGTGGAGCAGCAATTCGCCACCGGCCACCAGGGCGAGTCGCTCGTGCTGATGGTGTGCCAAGGCTGGCTATGGGCCGGCCTCTACACCGCTGCGCCCCGCGAGTCGCTCCTGAAGGTCGCCGCCAGCGCCAGCCGGAGCGTGGGGGTATCGCACCACTCGCTCACCCTCGGCGGCGTCACGTTTTCCCTCAACCGACTTGCCGCACAGGCCGCGCGCCGCTGGCTCGACCGCCAGGGCGTGCGTGTTCGGTCGATCTCCCCCAACCACCGCGCTACGCGCAGCACGCGAGGAATCCCCGCATGAGCCGTTCTGTTGTGATCTATGGGCCGCACCTGTGTGGCAAAAACGCCAACGCGCAGGAGCTGCGCGAACACTTCGGCCTGCAGTCCGTGATTGAAGACTGGGATGGGCACAGCAGTTATCCGCTGGATAACACACTGGTCCTGACCGAGAACCCCGATGCTGTCGCCGACAGCTCATCCAAGGTGATGCACCACGGCTGGGCCATGCGCGAACTGATTGCAGGAGCCCGCGCATGAGCGCCCGTCCACAGCAGACCGGACGCGCTTCTGAAGTGCGCAACGTCCTCGCCATGTTCCCGCAGGGCGCCACGGTCGAGCAGATCAAGACCGCTGGCCGCATCAACAGCACGCACCAGGCTATCGGCTACACGCTGAAGGGGTTGGCGCGCAGCGGCCAGGCCATCTGCCACCGCACGGGCGTGCGCGGGATCTGGCGCCTCTCCAGCCACACGCAACATGCAATCGCCCCGCTGCGCGCGGCACCTGCCCGGGTGCAGCCGGCCAGCACGCCAGGTCCGCTTACAGGCGTCAGTGACGCGGCGACCACGATCCGACACCGGGAACTGGACCGGCAGCAACTGGCCGACGACCTGGACGCCTTCCTCGCAGCGGGCGGGCACATCGAGGTGCTGGGGCACACCCCACTTCGCCCGCTGATGAGCCGTCACGCTGCCAACCACGGCAGCTATGCGGAGCGCATGGCAGCCCATGACATCGACTGAGGCTCGCATGAGCAGCGAATCGCACGCAGCTACCGTCATCGAGCCCGGCAGGCCCGGTAGCACCTATTCGGACGGCCCGGTATGGCATGCATTCGGCGTCAGTCGCGCCGCCTACCACGTAGTGCCGCGACGCACCCTGCAGTCGATGCCGGTCGAGTGGCAGGCGCGCTTTGTCGCGCTGATGGAGGAGGCACGTCTAGTGCTGCCGGATGAGGCATTCCCTGAGTACCAGGTGATTCGCATCGAAGGGGGCAAGTTCGCGTCGGACCCCAATCGCCGCTATCGCCACGCCGCGCCCTTCCCCCTTCGCATCGCTGGCGCCGAGCAGGCGTCACCGGTAGCGCCGCTCGCTGGCGCGTTCGTCAACACCGATACCCAATTCAAGCAGGCCCGCCGATGACCGAGAAACTTGCCACTCTCCCCACGAACTGCCCCGTTCTGCGCGAGGCATTCGAAACGATCAGTGCGATCGCTGTCGAGGCTGTCTGGCTGCCCAACCAAGCGAAGGCCATCACCCTCGCCCAGGCCCAGACCGCGCTGCGTGATCTGCATCATCGCCTGCCTCGCTTGCAAGATCTGCGCGTATTCGAAGCCGCCGTATCCGCGTACGTCACGACACTGCGTAGCAGCCTGCAGGACGGCGACACGCCGCTCTGCGATACCACCCGTGCCCGGCTGGCGCAGGCGACCGAATTGCTGAAGCTGGTCAGGAATCAGACGCGCACCGTGGTCGACCCGGCCGACCCGTGGCGGGGCCTGTACCACCCGAGTCGCCTCCCAGCGCGCAATGCCTACGGCGAGATCCTGTGCCATCCGGACGTGCCGGCGTGGGCCGACGGTCGCGAGGTGTCGCTGCGGCCGCTGTTCCTTGCGCAAGGCTTCGACCTTGTCGTGGTTGAGGGCGAATTTTCCGAGCAAGGTATCGGATCGGGCGTCTACAGCGCCGCGCAGGAGCTGCACAACTGGAACCCAGCTTCACCAGGCGAGGATTGGCGGCTTGCATGGCTGGGCGAGACCGAGGATGGCCTTGCAGCATGGTTCGTACGGCCCTTGGCTATCGCCGCCCGTGATGCAATTGGAACTCACCCATGAATACCGCGCTGGCGTACAACGCAGTCCTATGCTTGGTTCGGCAGATCTGCGAGGCACTGCTCGGGCAGCCGGCCCTCACGCGTGTCGAGATAGCAGCAAAGATGGGGACGATATCCTGCACTAGCCCTTCTGCTGAAGCTATCCGCCTATACCCGCAGCCCTGCCCGAACAGGTCATTGTTCTTCGTGCAAGGAGGAAATGTCCGGGTCCGAACTCCCAGAATCGCTCAATGCCACCTCTGCACGTTCGACAGACTCAGCCTGAGGGAGTGAAACATGCTTACACACAGTCGCTGCGGGATTCACCTTTCGATCCTGGACCATCCGCTCCACTTGAATGCCGGCATACCAAGCAAAGCCGCAAGAGATTGCAAGCCCGAAAAAGAGCCCCGATTGCTTCAAGCTGCTGAGTACTGCACCCGTGCGCTCATGATGTGCCTTTACGAGCACTGCCGTTGCTGTAATGGTCAAACCGAGCAACACAAAAAATGCCAGAACGAAGAGCAACAACGTGTTCCAAGGCCAGATCGTGTTCAACTCGGACAGAACATATCGTCCAAACGCGTACGAACCCGTAACGTAAACCGCTGCCGAACCGTACACAGCCTTGTCATTCAACCATTTAGTCACAGCGCCAGTGGCCATTCTTCTCGCTCTCCATTATTACGATGGTTGGATCGGGTTATCTCGATGCAGCATAGACGAGAAAAGCAACGAATGCAGAAATGCCCGCACCGCTTGGACGACTGCACCATTGCGATAGCTCTAGGCGTGACGGCGGAGTTCAGCGAGACCAAGAAATGCAACAACTCGCTCTCAATCAGCGGCCCACTGGAGCCACGCTCGACTCACGCGCTCGCAGGCACTGATGCTCCGGAGCGGTCCCAGTCGGGCGACAAGCTATGCCTCTGCTACAAGGAAGAATCCGACGCCAACTATGGCCAGCTTGACCAGCAAGGCGACGCAAAGAGAAGTAACCATACCGTACCTTTTTCGACCGCTCGCGAAGTCACCAGACCACACGTCGGCAACGACCATGCTGGGACGCAGCATCATCAAGTCCGCCTAAGGGACCGAGAAGACCCCGCCACCAATTACCACAACACAGGATTTCACGGTCTCCGGCCTTTCGTCGCTCGACTCTGGCAAATACGGGCTGAAGGAACCTACCGACAGCGGGTACTGCGGGCGAAGCATACAGTGCCGCCGCGCCACGCTATTGCCACTCCTTTAGGAGGGGGCGTTCCTACGCCCGGACTCCCGACCCAACTGGTCCTGGTTCCATGATTGGAGAAGTTCTCCAGTTTCAGGATCTGCAGGAACTCTGCCGGCCTGGCGAACGGCCGCGCCTGTCCACTGTGGAAGCGTGGGCTCGCAAGGAAGGGATTCGCTACAAGTACGACGGCAAGGGCGGCATCTGGACCACCGCTGCCGCGATGAACGCAGCACTCGGCCTGCAGCAGGCCTCCAACGACACCTATGGAAACGACGTCATCTGATGGCACCTCGACCGCGAAAACACAATCCGTCCATCCCGACGCACATCGACCAGACGAAGATCCCAAAGGGCGTTTACTGGGATGCGACGGGCCGTGGCCGCTGGTACGTCTTCGAAGCCGCGACAGGCATTGATGGCCCCCGGAAAGCTCGCCGAACGGTCGCGGGCCCCCAAGCCAAGCTCTCCGAGTTGCATGGACTCATGGAGTCAGCAGAAGGCACCGGAACCGTTGAATGGGTCTGCACTCAGTACCACGACAGCGCCAAGTTCAAGGGGCTCGCGGCTGGCACACGTGCGGACTACGAGTCGGCGCGCAATGTTCTAGTGGGCTACCCCACGAACCTGGGCCTGCCGTTCGGCAAGCTCCAAGTCAACAAACTGCGGAATCACAATTTCCAGCGCCTTATTGATCGGATCGAATCTGCAGGAACACCCACCAAGGCAAACAAAGTGCTGCGCTACTCACGGCTAGTGTTCCGCTGGGCATTGAATCGGGGCATCGTGAACCATAATCCTGCCCAGGGACTTGAGCAGGCGAAGGAGCGTAGGCGTCAACGTCTTCCTACCGATGAAGCCTATGCCAAGCTGATAGCGTTCGCGCGCGAACGCTCCACGCGAACGGCGAGGACAGAGGGTTCAGTACCGCCATACCTATGGATGATCATGGAGCTGGGCTACCTTTGTAGACTGCGCGGCATTGAGACGCTCACACTCACCGAAGCGCAAGGCACGACTGAAGGGCTGCACACCAATCGCCGGAAACGCAGTCGCGATAGCCTGGTGGAGTGGACGCCAAGGCTGCGAAGTGCATGGGATGCCGCGATCACGCGCCGTGACTCCATCATTGACCGCCATAGCCTGCCGATACAGATGCGGACTGACCAGCGCTACCTCTTCCTCGCCGAGCATGGCGAGCCATTGCAGAAAAGCAGCCTGGATAGCACGTGGCAACGCTTCGTTCATCTCGCAATTGGAGCAGGAGTGATCTCAGCCGAAGAGCGCTTCAGCCTCCACGATCTGAAGCGGAAGGGCGGGACCGACACAGCTGGGAACCGAGGGGAGCGACAGGATGCGCTGGGGGTCACAGACGCGATGATGAAGGTCTACGACAAGAGCATCCCTAGGGTGAAGCCCGCCGGCCGAGAGAACCAATAAGCAAAACGCGCCCGACTAATGGCAAAATGACAGCGAACCGGATTAGAAAAGTACCCATGCCCTCCAAGCGACGCGCCCCCATCAAGATCGCGCAACGTACGCCGCCATTCTTGAAGTGGCCGGGCGGAAAGCGGTGGTTCGTCGCTCAACATCTTGATCTGTTCCCGACGACATACAATAGATATATTGAGGCATTCACGGGTTCAGCATCCGTATTCTTTGCGCTACGACCTTCGCGCGCCATTCTTTGCGATTCTAACGAAGAGCTAATTGCCACCTACAGAGCCGTGAAGTCGCGCTCAAGGAAAGTCGTGGAGGCATTGAAGCAGCATGCGATCAGGCACTCGGACGAGTACTACTACGAGGTTCGCGAAGACATGCCCACCGATGCAGTCGCACGCGCCGCCCGCTTAATCTACTTGAACCGCACTTGCTTCAATGGCATTTACCGCGTTAACAGAAAAGGACAATTCAACGTCCCCCGCGGCTCTAAAGATACCGTACTGCTCGAGTCGGACAACTTCTCATCTATTGCCGCCGCACTGCGAAAAGCAGAGCTGATATCCGGTGATTTTTCAATTGCCATTAATAGAGCAACGGAAGGTGACTTGGTTTTTGCCGACCCACCGTACACGGTCCGCCACAACAATAATGGATTTTTGAACTACAACGAGAACATATTCTCTTGGAGCGATCAAATACGTCTCGCAGATTGTTTGGCGCGGGCAATGGCAAGAGGTGCGTTCGTGGTCAGCACGAACGCCAATCATGAATCTGTCCGCGATCTTTACAAAGATCGCGGATTCGAGTGCCGAACCACTAGCCGCTTCAGTGCCATCTCGGGAACCGGGAAGGATCGCGGTCAATACGAAGAGCTAATCGTAACCAGCCCTCTATAGTGGTAGCGCCCATCCCACAAATCCTTCGGGCCTTGAGAGCAGCGCGGACGTTTGAGCCAGGCCACGAGCCCATGCCGACGCTGGGAGGTTCGTCGAATCAATTTCGTCGAACTCTTCGAGCGCTTCCTCATAGTCGATAGAAATTTCAGAGGGAGTGCCGTGGACGTCCGGATTGTAGAGGCCACCACTTTCAAGCCAGTAGACCAACCAATTTTTGCAGTGCTGATTTGCTCCCGCGCCCAAGCCATCGGCGAGCGCAAGAGTCGCGATGCGCAGAAGAAAGAGCGCCCTGCTTACAACGTTCACGACCTTTGTTTCGGGTGCCGAAGCATGCTCAAACAACTGGGTATCCACTTCGGCCCTAAACACCTCCTCCAACGTTGATTTGGACACACCAGTATTTGCCGAGGTTTGGTCAATCACACGTTCAAGAATGCTCATTCTGTCAACTACGCGCGCCTCCCTAACTCCCTGCTCAACAGCACTCGTCAAGTAGCGCTCAACGAAGTATCGAACGAGAGTGGCATCGAAGACTACGCCACCGCCGTTATCCATGAGCAGCGTCCAAATTCTGCGAACGAGATCAACGGTTTCCGCACCAATAGAAGGGCTTGGAAAACGAGATTTGGCGTTATAGCTCGCGGTGTTGCGTGCCTTGTGGTCCTTCTCTCCCCGGGCCAAATCGTAACCCCACGCCCCCAAGAGGGCGCCAGAGCTGGAGGGAATGAGGGCCAGATCCGAAAGAGATATGCCAGAAATTACAGGCATATTCTTGCCCATCAAATCATGGGCGTACTCCGTTTTGACCCACTCGTCCCACAACGACCACACCAAGGGATGAGTGCGGTTTCCGGCACCTATCAAGCTAAACGGCACCCCGTTTCCATGCTCATCGATGAGAAAGCTCTTGCCCAAGCTAACTCGAATTCCGCTGCCTGCGAAGATAGATAGCACGGCGCGCAGCTGCGCATAGTAAGCGAAATGCGTGGCGTTATCGCCAGCATTGCACAGCACGGCCCTCACAGCGGCGCCCATGTACTGCCAGGCTTCCGTGAGATGGGATACCTGCTCGCCTGCCACGAGCGTAGCGTCGAGATTAGCCGATTGGTCTAAGACAGCCCCTCTTCCAGTCACCGGGCCGAGCTTGGCAAGCGCTTCAGCAACCGGCTTGTGAGCCGCAAGCGTGCATACCTCCGCTGCGCTCATTTCCCCCGCTTTGCTCTTGCCTTTCGCTTTTGATTTAGCCTTACCCTTCTTACTATGAAAGCCACTCATTCGATGCCCACCAAGTAGGCAACCTGCTTAGCAGCCTTGGAGACATCCGAGTTCTTGGCATCCATCAACACTCGCAAGCAAGTCTGCTGTAGGGCCGTGTACCCGCTGCTGCCTCGATAGCTGCCTTGACGCAGTTTTTCTTCTTCCGTCAGAGTCGGTTCTTTAGACGTACGCCAGTCCATCGAACCGTCAACTAATTGTCTAGAAACGGCTCGAAGATACTGCATGATTTCACTACGGCCCGTAAGTGACTTGTGGGCTTCGGTTATGGCCGCATCACTCATGGTTTCTTCGATTGTCTCAACTTCCCACTCCTCCAGCCCCAGCTGAGAGTAGGAAACCTGACACATAGCATTGAATATGTAGGAAATCGCGCGCACACCCTGATCGGTGGCCAGCAAGGTGTGCGGGCCCGCGAACGCGGCGTCCAGGTCATCAGGATTAGCGCGCTGTCTGGCATCGCCATCAATGCGCGCATATGCATTGCGACATGCAACCGCCCATTTGACCGTCGTTTTTGAGGTCTCCTCCAACAACGATTGCCATATGACCAGAAGAAATGCCGCCTGCTGTGCACGAGTCCATTCGAGAATCCGCTCGCCGCCGTCGCCCTTGGTAGAACCGAACAAGCCGCCGATGCGGTGTTCCGCTCCCCAACGTCGAATAAAGGTAGACATCAGCGTTCGAATGAAGGCAGCGTTCGACACATGTCCGTCGATTCGGTTGCCGAGCAGCTCCACACGTTGACGCCAAGCACTCTTCCTATGGCGCCACAGCGCCTCAGTCAACTCCTGAGCACGATGCTCGCGATAGACCTTGAGATTTTCACCCTCTTCAAGCCATGACTGGTTTCGCAACTCCGGATACAGGTCGAACGCCAAGCTCGGATTGATCTTCTTGGGCTCAACGTTGATTACCCAAAACAAATATGCCTGCCACGAGTTCGTCAGCCCATGGAAGAAGACAACGGGAACCTCGTACTCTCCTGCCAACATATCCAGTTCGTCGACCGCGAAGATTCGATGCTGACCGTCAATGATCTCCAATGGCTCCAGGGCGCCAGCCTGACCTAGCTGAACGTCAGGCACGCTTAGAACAAAGCTGCCGCCTCTTCCCTCTTTTACTTGAATGGCATGCTCCGCCCGCAGTGTCGCCTTCTTGCCATGGCGACGGCGCGTTTCTTCGGGCTTAATGATGTTTACTAGGATGGCAGTTGGTAGCCAGCCTGGATGGATCAAGTTTCTATGCTCTTGGGGCTTGATACCCGAAGAAGAAGAGATCGGGAATCCCCACTCCATGTACCTGGCAATCTTTCCGGATCTCTCAGCCTCATGGGCGCGCTGGTAGCCGCCGTCACCAGGTTTGCGCTCCTCAACGACCTGCCTGCGACTGACGCCTGCAAGACGGCGAAGTTCCGCGATGGGAATTGAACCCATGAAGAAGTGATCTGCCGGCTTAGGCAGGTTCGCGGCGCTGTAGTCCGCTTGGTCCCAACTCGTCAGCCACTGTCTGACCTTGATCAGTGGAAATTCTTTACTCACGTGGCCCCCTGAGACCGTCCGTTACCTCAAGTGAAGGCGAGTGTACCAGCGATACCAGTGCCTGTTTGAGGCGCGAATTACGGACCATTTTACGGAGCCAACAAAAAAGGCGACCTACCGGTCGCCTAAGTCGTTGATGCAATTGGTGGGCCGTGAAGGATTCGAACCTTCGACCAAAAGATTAAAAGTCTTCTGCTCTACCGACTGAGCTAACGGCCCATTGCACTGCCCCAGCCTTTCGGCGGGGTGGGCATTCTACCCTACTTTGCCGGGCCGGGTGAAACCCTGGTGCGTCGAGGTTGCCGGCCAGCGGCCGGCACTACCCCGATCTGGGCCGCCGGCTTAAACCTTCCGGGCCTCCGTCGCATCCCATCTGTGATCCTTCCCCGGAGCCACGGATGCGCCTGCCCTTCTGCCCCATTGCCGCCCTGCTTGTGCCCTGCGCAGCACTGGCCGCCCCGCCCCAGGTCGTCACTGATGATATCGGCCGCTTCTGGGCTACCTATGACGCCGTGCGCACCGAGCCCGACGTTGAACGCCAGGTCGCACTGGTGCAGGAGCGCTACATCGATCCAGGCAGCCCCGGCCTGCATGCGCTGATGCAGGTCCGCAACTACACCGCCCGCGAATACGCCACGGCCATGCGTACGTGGCCGCGCTTCTGGACGTCGGTACGGCCATTGACCGCCAACGCGCAGCAGGCCAGCGCCACACTGGAACGGGACCTGACTGCCTTCCGTACGCTCTACCCCGCCCTGCGCCCTGCCACCATCACCTATGCGGTCGGTGTTCTGCGTACCGGCGGCACGACGCTGGGTGACAAGGTGCTGATCGGAGCGGAGATGGCGCTGGGCGATGAGCGCGTGGACGTGAGCGAGCTGCCGGAGCCGATGCGCAGCCGCCTGCGGATCTTCTACGACAGCCGTCCGGGGGCGAACAACGCGCAGAACAACCTGCACGAGTACGTGCATACGCAGCAGCGCGAGACCACCGGCAGCCTGGCCCAGTACGCGGTGCGCGAGGGTGTGGCCGAGTATGTGGCGGAGCGACTGAGTGGGCGCCGGCCGGCATTATCCTTCTACGACTACGGCGCAACACACGAAGCGGAAATCCGCACACGCTTCATTGCTGAGATGAACGGGGAAAATCTCGACAACTGGCTCTACAACAGCGCCCGCAATCCGTTCGGGGTGAGTGATGTGGGGTACTACGCCGGGTATCGCATCGCGCAGGGGTACATGCGGCAGCAGGCCGATGAGAAGGCGGGCATCGCGCGGATGATCGAGCTGGACTATGCCGATCCGAAGGCGGTGCGGGCGTTTATTGACGCGTCGGGGTGGTTGCGGCAGCGGTAGGCCAAGGAGTGCGAACCAACGGTTCGCACCCACCGAGAGAGTGATTGCGCGGTCAGGCGTACAGCGTCGGGTCGGCTACGCCGGCCTCGGCAAAGCCCTGCGCGCGCAGGCGGCAGGCATCGCAGTGGCCGCAGGCGGCGCCGTTGGCGTCGGCGTTGTAGCAGGACACGGTCAGGCCGAAGTCCACGCCCAGGCGCACACCTTCGCTGACGATCTGGCCCTTGCTGAGGAACTGCAGCGGTGCGTGCACCTTGATGCCCGCGCCTTCCACGCCCGACTTGGTGGCCAGGTTGGCCAGCGCCTGGAACGCGGCCACGAATTCGGGACGGCAGTCCGGGTAGCCGGAGTAGTCCACGGCGTTGACGCCGCAGAAGATGTCGTTGGCGCCGAGCACTTCGGCCCAGCCCAACGCCAGCGACAGCATGATGGTGTTGCGCGCCGGCACGTAGGTGACCGGAATGCCGGCACCGCCGGCCTCGGGCACGTCGATGTCGTCGGTCAGCGCCGAGCCGCCGATGCTGCGCAGGTCCACGTCCACGGTCTTGTGCGCGATAACGCCCTGGGCCTTGGCCACGCGGGCGGCGGCATCCAGTTCGGAGGTATGGCGCTGGCCGTAGCGCACGCTCAGGGCATGCACGGCGAAGCCCTGTTCCTGGGCCATGGCGATGACGGCGGCTGAATCCATGCCGCCGGAGAGAAGCACGACTGCCTTCTTCATGGGTAAAACATCCGGTTGGGAGGGGAAAGCCAGCACGCTGTCCCGCGCCGGAGCTACATCAGGGAACGCTGCCTGGGCTCATCGGCCCGGCTCGTCGTTCCACAGGATTTTATGCAACTGCATCTGGAAGCGCACCGGCAGCCGGTCCTCGACGATCCAGTCGGCCAGCTGGCGCGCGGTGATCTCACCCTTGCTCGGCGAGAAGAACACGGTGCAACGCTTCACCAGATCGTGCTCGGCCAACAGGGACTTGGCCCAGTCGTAATCCTCGCGGCTGCAGATGACGAACTTGATCTGGTCGCGGGCGGTCAGCAACGGCAGGTTGTCCCAGCGGTTGCGCGCCACTTCGGCCGAACCCGGGGTCTTGATGTCGACCACGCGCGATACCCGGGAGTCCACGGCGCTGACGTCCAGCGCACCGGAGGTTTCCAGCGAGACATCCATGCCGGCGTCGCACAGCTTCTGCAGCAGTACCAGGCAGCGCTTCTGTGCCAGCGGCTCGCCACCGGTCACGCAGACGTGGCGCACGCCCTGGGCCAGCACCTCGGCCACGATGTCGTCGATGTCCCACCAGGTGCCGCCATGGAAGGCATAGGCGGTGTCGCAGTACTGGCAACGCAGCGGGCAGCCGGTCAGGCGCACGAACACGGTCGGCCAGCCGGCGGTATCGGCTTCGCCCTGCAGCGAGGTGAAGATCTCGGTGATCTTCAGGCGTGGCAGCGGCGACTGCACGATCTCGCTGGGCGTGGCGGCGGCGCTGGACGGGGTAACGGCGGTCATGGCGGGGACTTCTTGGTGGGACACGTGGCGGGTGGGCTACCGTGGCCGGTAACGAAAGCAGCCGAGCATGGCTCGGCTCTACAACTGCAGCCGGTCGGGTGTGGCCCAGCCGGTAATGCAAGCCGCCGGGCATGGCCCGGCTCTACCGGATCCGGGCGGGTTTGCCGGTCCGGAAACGAAAGCAGCCGAGCGTGGGCTCGGCTCTACAGGACACGTATTGTACGCCCGGTCAGCGGATCAGCGAATCTGCTTGCCGAGGCGGATCGACTGCAGGCGGTCCTGCGCGGTGCGCGCGGCGTCCGAGCCAGGGTACTGCGCCACGACGGTCTCCAGCGTCTGCTGGGCCTGGTCGACCTTGCCCTCGCCATACTGCGAGAGGCCGACCTTGAGCAGGCCGCCAGCGGCCTTGTCGTGGGTCGGATAGCGCGAGAGCAGTTCACGGAACTGGGTCTCCGCCATCGGGAAATTGCGGGTGGCGTAGTAGCTCTCGCCCAGCCAGTACAGCGCGTTCGGCGCGTAGACGCCGTTCGGGTACAGCTGCAGGAAGCTCAGGAACAGCTGCGCCGAATCATCGTACTTGCCGGCCTTCAGCGAATCGAAGGCGACGTTGTAGGAGGTGCGCTCGTCGCCGGTGGCGGCAAGGCTGCCGGCATCACCATGGACGGAAGGCGGCCGCTCGGAAGTGGCCGCCGCTGCGGGTTTTGCCGGGGCCGGGGCGGCCTTCGGCGCGCTCGCCGGAACGGGCGGCAGGGCCGGGGCGGCATTGCCCCCTTCCAACCGGTTCAGGCGGCTGTCCAGATCCAGGTACTGGTCCTGGGCGGACTGCTTGAGCTGGGCGTTGTCGTGCTGCAACTGCTCGATCGAGGCCTGCAGGCTGGTGACCTGCTGCCGCAGCTGATTGATCTGGTTCAACAGGTCCTGGTTGGCACTGTTGTTGTACATCTGCTGCTCGATCGCGCCAACGCGGTCGGCCAGGCTCTGTCGCTGTGCATGCGCCGGTGCGGCAGCCACGAGGGCTGCCGCAACGACCAGCATCAGTTTGATGCCAATACGCATGGATTACTGCGCGGTGTAGACGATTTCGACGCGACGGTTCTGCGACCAGCAGGACTCGTTCGACTCGGTGCAGACCGGACGCTCTTCACCGTAGGACACGACGGTCAGCTGCGAAGCCGAGCCACCGTTGGCCTGCAGGGCCGAGTTGACGCCGTTGCCACGACGCTCGCCCAGGGCCTGGTTGTACGCGCGCGAACCGCGCTCGTCGGTGTGGCCCTGCAGGGTGATGCGCGAGGACGGACGGTCACGCAGGTACTTGGCGTGGCACGCCATGATGGCCTGGAACTCCGGCTTCACGTCTTCCTTGTCCAGGTCGAAGTAGACAACGCGCTGGCGCAGGCAAGCGTCGGTGTCCAGGTCGCCCGGGCCGTACAGGCCGGAGGTCGACGGAGCGGTCGGGGTGGTGGTCGAGGTGCCGGTGTCAACCGGGGCTGCCGGCTCTTCCTTCACCTTCTTCGAGCAACCGGCCAGGACGGCCACAGACAGCAGGGAAACAAGCAGAACGCGGGTGGACTTGTTCATGGCGATACCTTTGTGGCTCCTAGGCCGATGAGGGGTTCAAGACAGCGAAAATATTAACACTCTTTTAGCGCTGGGTACGGTATGGGGACCATGCCGGTTCGCGCACATCTCCGTCAGCCAGAACCAACCGCTGGCGCACGCGCGCATCGGCAGAAACGGCGTACAGCACACCACGGCCACCCTCGCGGGCGGCGTACAACACCATGCTTGCGTTGGGCGCAAAGCTCGGAGATTCATCCAGCGAACCCGGGGACAGCGTGCTCCAGCGGGGCGAACCCAGCGAGCTGTCCATCATCGCGATCTTGTAGCTGTTGCCCGAGCCCTGGGCGACGGCGATCTTCTTGCCATCGTAGGACACCGAGGGCTTGGCGTTGTAGTTGCCCTGGAAGGTCACGCGTTCGGCACTGCCGCCGCCCGCACCGACCTTGTACACCTGCGGACGGCCGCCGCGGTCGGAGGTGAAGTACACCGCGCTGCCGTCCGGTGCCCAGGTCGGCTCGGTATCGATGGCGAAGTGGTTGGTCAGCTGGGTCAGCTGCTTGCTGCCCAGGTCCATCACGTAGATTTCCGGGTTACCCGAACGCGACAGGGTCAGGGCCAGCTTGCGGCCGTCCGGCGAGAACGCCGGGGCGCTGTTGATGCCGCGGAAGCTGGTGACCAGCTCACGCGCACCGGTGCCGATGTTCTGGATGTAGATGGCCGAATTGCCACGCTCGAAGCTGACGTAGGCCAGCTTGCTGCCATCCGGGCTCCACGACGGCGACAGCAGCGGCTCGGCCGAACGCACGATGGTCTGCGGGTTGTAGCCATCGGAGTCGGCCACCATCAGCGCGTAGCGCATGGCGTCGCCCTTGCCGCTGGCGGTCACGTAGGCGATGCGGGTCCAGAAGGCGCCACGGACACCGGTGATCTTCTCGTAGATGGCATCGGCCATCTGGTGGGCGACGTCACGCATGGCGTTGCCACGGGCGGTCATCGCCAGGCCCAGCAGGCGCTCGCCCTTCGGTACGTCGAACAGTTCGTACTCGACACGGTAGGCGCCGGCACCAGCGTCGAGCACGCGGCCGACCACGATGTAGTTCTGCTTCAGCGCGCGCCAGGTGGCGAACTGGATGTCGCCGCCCCGCACGGGCTTTTCGACGATCTGTGCTTCCGGCAGCGTGCGGAACTGGCCCGAACGCTCGAGGTCGGCGCGGACCACCCCGGCGACGTCGGTCTGCGGTGCAGCCGCCGAACCCTGGTAGGGCATCGGCACGATGGTGATCGGCAGCGCGGAGGCATTGCCGCCGATGATGTCGATATCCAGCCCCTTCTGCTGCGCGACGGCAGCAAAGGGCAGCAACAGGGCCGCAAACACGGCAAGCCAGCGAGGCATCTTTTTCATGGAGCGCTCAATAGGGGGAAACCGGAACGAGGGATAACAAAGCGGGAGTGAACCGCTTCGCAATCATGAACCAAGGGTACGTGAATTCCGGGTCAGTTCCAGCCCGTCCTCTCACGCACCGTTAACGTCGTGGCTAACATCGCACCGCCTGCCCCGGCCACACCGCCCCGCAGGGTGGTATTCCACAGCAGCCCCCAGCTTGCCCGGCTGAAACCGGGCCCGCCAGAGGCAGGCGCGACATCCGTGGGCGCAGGTGGCCCGATGGCCACCCAGCCCTGCCCGCCTCAGCGATCCTGGGCGGTAAAGGTGAAGTTGAGCGTGCGTGCGAACACAGACTCGAAGCCGCGGTACGGCAGCGGCTGCGCGTTGAGCACGGCGGCCTCGATCGAACGCTTGCCGGCCTCGTCGTACGGGCAGTTCGGGCTGACCTTGGCCTGCATCACCGTGCCCCCCGGAATCTGGGTGATGGTGATCTGGCAACGCTGGCCGAGCGGCACCGTATCCGGGCGCACCCACTGCGACAGCACCTTGGCCTGGATCGCGGCCGCGTACTTGGCCGAAAGATCATCGCTGTTGCCACCGCCACCGGCGGCCGGCTGGGAGGCACCGCTGGAACCGGCAGCGGCACTGCCGGCAGCATTACGCGCGGCTGCCACCTGGCGCAGCTTCTGCTCGGCCAGCTTGGCTTCCTTCTCGGCCTGCTCGCGGCGGGCGCGGATCTCGGCGATCTTCTTCTGCTTCTCGGCCTCGGCCTTGTCAGCCGCCACGCGCTCCTGCTCGGCCTGCTTCTTCTTTTCGTCCGCTTCCTGCTGCTTGGCCAGGCGCAGCTTCTGCTCCGCTTCTTCCTGGCGCTTGCGTTCGGTCAGGTCGATCTGCTCCTGCCGACGCTTGGCTTCCTGTTCCTGCTTGGCCTTCTCCTGCGAGATGGCCAGCGCGCTCACCGCTTCCTGGTCCTTGGTGTCCGGCTGCGCGACACGCTCCTGCGCCTGTTGCTGCTGCGGCGTGGGGGCGTCCTGCGGGCGCGGCTCGGGAATCGGCTGCGGCGGCGGGATGGTGTCTTCCGGCACCGGGATCGGCTCGGCCACCGGCGGCGGCAGGTCCTCCAGCTTCTCCGACTGGCGCAGGGCCTGGCGCGCGGCGGAGGCCTCGGACGCGGACAGCGCCAGGCTGGCCTCGACCGAGGGGTCGCCGGCGGCGGCATCGGTGTTGCGCTCGGGCGACCAGAACCAGGCCACGATGAACACCAGCGCGACCAGCAGGTGCACCAGCAACGCCAGCGCCAGGGGCAGGCCCCAGCCGGGTTCGCGCTGATGCGGGGGTGGCAGGGCGTCAGCGTGCATCGGTGGCCAGGCCTACCTTGTCTACCTTGGCGCGCTTGATCACATCCATTGCAGCAATGACCTTTTCATAGGCCACGGCGCGGTCGGCGGCGACGATCACGCGCACGCCCTTGTCCTGGGCGGCGATGCCGGCCAGACGGCCTTCCAGTTCCTCGGCCGACACGGCGGTCGGGTCCTTGGCGTCGGGCAGCTTCAGGCTGAGCTGGCCGTCCTGGCGCACCGAGACGATCACCGGATCCTGCTTGCTCTCCAGCGCCTTGGCGTTGGACTGCGGCAGGTCGACGTCGAAGCTCAGGGTGAGCAGCGGTGCGGTGACCATGAAGATGATCAGCAGCACCAGCATGACGTCGATATAAGGAACGACGTTGATTTCCGATTTCAGCTTGCGGCGCTTGCGGCGACCGATGGCAGCGGACATGGCTTGGACTCCCGGGTCAGGCGCTTACTCGTCGCCAGCGCTCTGGCGCTGCAGGATGGAGCTGAACTCTTCGGCGAAGGTCTCGAACCGCACCGACATGCGCTCCACGCGCGTGGTGAAGCGGTTGTAGGCCCACACCGCCGGGATCGCCACGAACAGGCCGATGGCGGTGGCGAACAGTGCCTCGGAGATGCCCGGCGCGACGGCGGCGATGCCGGCCTGCGCACCGCTGCTGATCATGTCGTGCATGGTCACCATGATGCCGAACACGGTACCGACCAGGCCCACGTAAGGCGCGGTCGAGCCGATGTTGGCCAGCAGTTCCAGGTTGCGCTCAAGCTGGTCCACTTCGCGGGTGTAGGTGGTGCGCATGGCACGCTGTGCGCCTTCCAGCTGGGCGCGACCGTCCAGGCGGCGCTTGTCGCGCAGGCGGGTGTACTCGCGGAAGCCGGCTTCGAAGATGGCTTCCAGGCCGCCGACATTGCGGCTGCGGTCGGTGGCCGAGCTGTACAGCTTGCCCAGGTCCGCACCGGACCAGAAGCGGTTCTCGAACTCGTCGGCTTCGCGGGTGGCCTGCTTGAACACGCGGGCCTTGCGGAAAATGATCACCCAGCTGACGAACGAGCCGACCAGCAGCAGCAGCACGATGATCTTCACCGGCAGGCTGGCCTTGGCCATCAGTTCGAGGTAGTTGATGCCGCCGCCAGTGGTGGCCTGGGCAAGGGTCTGTGTCGCGGCATTGCTGACGTCGGCCGGCAGTGCCTCGGTGACCGTGGCCTGCAGGGCCAGGAGCGTTGCGATCATCCGTTGTTCCTCAGTGTTCGGATTCGGGGTGGAGGTGGGGTTGCAGCACGGCAAGGACGGCCTCGTCCATGCCACGCGGGCGGAAACTGGCCGCTTCCAGTGCGGCGATGCGGACCTGCGCCGACAGCAGCAGCTCGCCGTCGCGCAGGATCTGCTGGTCGAAGACCATGCTGGCCTTCTTCAGCTGGACCAGGCGGGCACTCACCTGCAGGGTGTCATCCAGCCGTGCCGGCTTGATGAAATCCATCTGCATCGAGCGCACCGCGAAGACCATCCCGTGCTCGGCGCGCATGCGCTCCTGGCCGTAGCCCAGCGCACGCATCCATTCGGTCCGGGCCCGTTCCATGAAGGCCACGTAGCGGGCGTGGTAGACCACGCCACCTGCGTCGGTATCTTCCCAGTAAATGCGTGTCGGCCAACTGAATCGGGGCTCAACCGACATCGGGAACCTCCGCGAACAGGTCCTGCGGCGGGTTCTTCGGCTTCAGGCCCATGTGCCGGTAGGCCTTGTGGGTGGCCATGCGGCCACGCGCGGTGCGCACCAGGAAGCCCTGCTGGATCAGGTACGGCTCGACCACGTCTTCCAGCGTGCCGCGCTCTTCAGACAGCGCCGCCGCCAGCGATTCGATGCCGACCGGACCGCCGTCGAAGTAGTCGACCATGGTCTTGAGCAGGCGCCGGTCAAGCTCGTCGAAGCCCTCCGGGTCGACCTTCAGCATCTTCATCGCGGCCTGGGCCACGGCCTCGTCGATGTGGCCGCCGGCCTTCACCTGCGCATAGTCGCGCACGCGGCGCAGCAGGCGGTTGGCGATACGCGGGGTGCCACGCGCGCGGCGCGCGATCTCCCCTGCCCCATCGGCCGTGCAGTCGATGGTCAGGATGGCTGCCGAGCGGCGCACGATCCGGGTCAGCTCCTCGACGCTGTAGAACTCCAGGCGCTGGACGATGCCGAAGCGGTCGCGCAACGGCGCGGTCAGAAGGCCAGCACGGGTGGTGGCACCGATCAGGGTGAACGGCGGCAGGTCGATCTTGATCGAGCGGGCGGCGGGGCCCTCGCCGATCATGATGTCGATCTGGAAATCTTCCATCGCCGGGTACAGCACTTCTTCCACCACCGGCGACAGGCGATGGATCTCGTCGATGAACAGCACATCGTGCGGCTGCAGGTTGGTCAGCAGCGCGGCGAGGTCGCCGGCCTTTTCGATCACCGGGCCGGAGGTGACCCGCAGGGCCACGCCCAGCTCGTTGGCGATGACATGGCTGAGGGTGGTCTTGCCCAGGCCGGGCGGCCCGAAGATCAGCACATGGTCGAGCGCGTCGCCGCGCCCCTTGGCCGCCTGGATGTAGATCTCCATCTGCTCGCGCACCGGCACCTGGCCGAGGTAGTCGGCAAGGCGCTTGGGGCGGATGCTGGCGTCGGCGGCGTCATCCTCGCGGGTGGCGCCGGCGCCGATGATGCGGTCGTCGGTCATGTGCTGATTATGCGGCAAAAGCGCGGGTTTCGGCCGGGCTGCGCCCGGCACCCGCAGAAGCAACTGCAACGGCCGGAGCAACAGCCAAAGCTGAGTTCCTGGGGAATGGCGGGGTGGGTCCGCTTGCGGGGGACGCTGCAAGTACGTCCATGTAAG
>NZ_JASJSQ010000031.1:0-47074 GCF_030236855.1 Stenotrophomonas maltophilia group sp. Smal13 | reverse complement strand
ACCCACCACGAGGGGCTCAGCCGTTGGCCGAAACCCTCACCCCGCCCGCAACGCCGCCGCCGCCGCCCACCGCGCCGCCACCCGCGGCGCCGTAATGCACACCGCCTGATCGGTCACCGTCGTCACCGCGCGCTCCAGCAGCTGGATATCCGCCTCATGCTGGCGCGCCACATGCGGATCCTCGAAGAAGATCGCGCGCTGGCAACGCCCCTCCAGCACCCGGTCGGCAATCTGGGCATCACCGCCCATCGGACCGCTCTGGTAGCGCGTCACCCACGGCGTATCACGCGGCCAGCCCCGGCTCCAGGCCAGCTCGTTCAAACGCTGGCCGGTGGTCCCGGTGGCCACCCGCTCACCGAACCGGGCCAGCACATCGAAGTGCTCATCGGCGAAGGCCAGCATCGCCGGCTTCATCGCATCGTGCGCGATCAGCGCCAGCGTCTGGCCTTCGAACGCATGCAGGTCGTCGGCGCCGGCATCGGCTGCCAGCCCGGCGTGGACGCGCTCCACCTCCACCCAGTCGCGTGCGGTGGCCACGGTCGAAATGAACGGCTTGCCGTGGATCACGCACTGCCGCTTGAGCGCGGTTGCTTCCGGAAACACCGAGGATGGATCGACCGGGTCGATCAGGTAGATCGCGCCATCCAGTGTCCGATCCGGACCCATGCCAACGACTTCGGCGACCAGCTTCATCAGGCCACCCTGGCGTCCGTAGGGATAACGGTGCAGGCCCGCGTATCCGGTCAGGAAGCCCTGCCGTTCGATCGCGTCATGGGTGCGGCCGACCGCATGCAGCGACACGCCCAGCTCGCGCAGGCCGGCCTCGCTGCTGCGCAGCCAACGGAACAGCGCAGCGCGCGCGTCGTGGTGATGAAGACGGTTGGCAGCCAGGCCGATGCGCATCGAACGCTCCGCAGGTACGGGTGAAGGCGGCAGTGTATGTCGGCATTCCCCCATCTGGATGCTTTTACAACTTTCTTCATTGCCGTCGGCCCGGGCGTCGATAGCGTGGCAGGCAGCGGTACCGCAGCGCGGCCGTTCCTTCCGCCCGCGAGATGAGGATGCCTACCGTGAATGTCGCCGGCTTCCCGGCAGCCATTGCTGTCATGGCCAGCCTGCTGCTGCCTGCCGCGGCCTCCGCCACGGGCTGCAGCACACCGCTGCGCATCGCCTGGCCGTCCGACCGTGCTCCTTTGTCGTCCAGCGAACAGGGCGAAGCCCGGGGGCTCGGCGCGGCGTACCTGAAGCTGCTGGGCGGGCAACGGCCACTGCAGCTGTTGCCCGTGCCGGCCACCAGCGTGGACCGGGACGAGCTGCCGGCCGGCACCCAGGCGCTGCTGGGATGGCCACGCTCGCAACTGCCTGCCGGATGGGTGGTCAGCACGCCCTACCTGCAGCTGCCGCAGGTGATCGTGCGCCGGGAGGATGCGCCGCCGGTGCTGGGCCTGGAAGATCTGCGTGGACGCACCGTGGCCAGCCCCAGCCGGGTGCCGCTGCAGGGGCTGCTGGCCGAGCAGGCAGCGGGTGCACAGCTGCTGCCACCGGCAGCGCTGGACGATGCACTCCCGCTGCTGGGCACCGGATTGATCGATGCGGTGGTCGCCAACCTCGGCGACGTCGAGGCGGCGTTGCGCCGCTACCAGGGCGATGCACTGCTGATCGCCGCGCCGGCCGGTTTCGATGATGCCCTGGTGCTGGCGACCACGCCCGCCTGCGCCGATGTCATCGCCGGCTTCGAACAGGCGCTGTCGCAGCTGACCGATACCGAACGCGATCAGATCCGCGCGGCCTGGCTGCCGGACCGGCCGCGCAATGCTCCGTCATCGTCGCCCCTGCGCTGGCTGGTGCCGGCCTCGCTGATCCTGCTCGCCCTGGCGCTGGTCCATGCCTTCGGCTACTGGCGGGTCCATCGCGAGAGCGTGCGCCGCCGAGGGGTGGAGCAGCGCCTGCAGGAGGTGACCGCGAACCTGCCGGCGGTGGTCTACCAGGCGCGTCGTTCGGCGGGCGGCCACTACAGCTTTCCGCAGATCGCCGGGGACGTGCAGGCCCTGTTCGGAATCAGCGTGGAGACCGCGCGGATCGATCACCAGCGGTTGTTGGCCGCGGTCCACCCGGATGACCGCAACCAGGTGATGGCCTGCGTCGAGATGGCTGCATTGGCGCGTGGCCCGATCGACGTCACCTTCCGCACCCGCTCGCCACAGGGCTGGCGATGGGTGCGCTCGCATGGGCGGCCGTTGTCCTGCGACGACAGCGACGTCGAGTGGAGCGGCTACTGGATCGACGTCAGTGAGGTGCAGTCACGTACCCGCGCGTTGGCCGAAGCGCGCCGCGAGGCCGAGCAGGCGGCACAGGCCAAGGCGCACTTCCTGGCAACGATGAGCCACGAGATCCGCACCCCGATGAGCACGCTGCTGGGCATGCTCGAACGGCTGGCGGGCAGCAGGCTGGAGGCGCGCCAGCAGCAGGTGCTGGCCACCGTCGATGATGCCGCGCGGATGCTGCGGCAGATCCTCGACGATGTACTGCACAGCCAACGCCTGGAGGGCGCACCACTGCAGCTGCGGCCCACCGACCTGGCGGCACTGGTGCGCGCGGTGCAGCAGCTGCTGATGCCGGTGGCCGCCAGCCGAGGCCTGCACCTGCAGGTGGTGCTTGATCCGGAGATGCAGCCGGGATCGCTGGCCGATGGCCTGCGCCTGCGCCAGATCCTGTTCAACCTGGCCGGCAACGCGTTGAAGTTCACCCGGCACGGCCACGTGGAACTGCAGGTGCAGGTACTGCAGCAACGTGACTGGGGCCAGCGGCTGCGCCTGCAGGTAAGCGACAGCGGCGTGGGCATCAGCGAGGAGCGCCAGCAGGCGGTGTTCGCTGCCTATACCCAGGCGGAGCGCTCGACCACGCGGCGCTTCGGCGGCAGTGGGCTGGGCCTGGCGATCTGCCGCGAGCTGGCGATCTCGATGGGGGCGGAGCTGCAGCTGCGCAGCTCACCCGGGAAGGGCACCACGGTGTGGCTGGATCTGGACCTGGATGCCTGTGAGGCACCCGTGGCCGCGCCCGCGGCGGCGGTCGCGGACGAGCGTCCATTGCCGGCGGCGCGCGTGCTGATGGCTGAAGACCATCCCACCAACCTGCATCTGCTGGAGCAGCACCTGTGTGCGCTCGGGCTGCAGGTCCACGCCTGTACCGATGGACGGTCGGCGCTTGAAGCATGGCAGGCGCAGCCGTTCGACCTGGTCATCACCGACTGCCACATGCCGGGCATGGATGGCTTCGCGCTGGCACGGGCGATCCGTGCCGATGCCTGCCCGGCGCGTGCGCAGGTGCCGATCATCGCGCTCACCGCCAGCGTGATGGAAAGCACCCGCGAAGCCTGTCGTGCGGCTGGCATCGACCACTTCCTGGCCAAGCCGGTGGAGCCGCACGCACTGCGGGCGCTGCTGGCGGCATTGCTGGTACCGGACTCAGTGGGCCAGTAGCCGCACGATGCTGGCGGCGGCATCGCGGCCTTCGGCCACGGCGGTCACCACCAGGTCAGCACCGCGCACCGCGTCACCACCGGCGAACAGGCGCGGATGCGCGGTCTGGAACGGCAGGCGGTCCTTGCCGCCGGCCACGATGCGGCCGTTGGACTGGCCTTCCACGCCCAGCTCGGCCAGCCACGCCGGCACGCTCGGCGAGAAGCCGAAGGCGATGATCACCACGTCCGCTTCCAGCAGCGATTCACTGCCTTCGATCGGCACGGCGTTCTGGCGGCCGTTGGCATCGGGCTCGCCCAGCCGGGTTTCCACCACGGTCACGCCGATCACTTCATCGTCGGCGCCGGCTTCGATCGACAGCGGCTGCCGGTTGAACAGGAAGCGCACGCCCTCTTCGCGGGCATTGGCCACTTCGCGCGCGCTGCCGGGCATGTTGGCTTCGTCGCGGCGATAGGCGCAGGTGACCTTGGCCGCGCCCAGCCGCACCGCGCTGCGCACGCAGTCCATGCCGGTATCGCCGCCACCGAGCACCACCACGCGCTTACCGTTGAGGTCGGGCAGGGCAATGGTGTCTTCCCAGCCGGCAATCGGCCGGCCCTTCGGGTCATCGCCGCCCACAATGCGGCTGTTCTGTACCAGGAACGGCAGGGCCGGCAGCACGCCCTTCAGGTCCTGGCCGTCGAGGCCGCCATCGGTGTAGCGGTAGGCGCCGGTGCCGACGAACACCGCGTCGTGGCTGTCCAGCAGCTGCTGCACGCTCAGGTCACGGCCGATCTCCACGCCGAGGCGGAACTGCACGCCCATGCCCTCCAGCACTTCGCGGCGGCGGTGGATCACGTCCTTGTCCAGCTTGAAGCTGGGAATGCCGAACTGCAGCAGGCCGCCGATCTGCTCATAGCGGTCGTAGACCACGGCGGCAATGCCAGCGCGGGCGAGGCGATCAGCGCAGGCCAGGCCGGCCGGACCGGCGCCGATCACCGCCACGCTGTGGCCGCTGGGCTGCACCGCGCCCAGGTCAGGGCGCCAGCCGCTGGTCAGCGCGGTATCGACGATGTACTTCTCCACCGCACCGATGGTGACCGCACCGAATTCCTCCAGCGTGCAGCTGCCCTCGCACAGGCGATCCTGCGGGCAGACCCGGCCGCACACCTCCGGCAACGGGTTGGTGCTGTGGCACAGCGTGGCGGCTTCATGGATGCGGTTCTCCTGCACCAGCTGCAGCCACTGCGGAATGGCGTTGTGCACCGGGCACTTCCAGCTGCAGTAGGGGTTGCCGCAGTCCAGGCAACGGCCGGCCTGGTACTGGGCGTCCTCCTTGCCGAACTTGCCGTACAACTCGCCCCAGTCGCCGGACGTACGCAGTTCCACCGGAATGCGCTGCGGCATGGTGCGGGGCAGGTCGAGGAACTGGAAGGCGTGCTTGCGGCTCATGGCGGGCTCTGGAATGCGGGGGGGAACGTTGCCGGCCAGCGGCCGGCACTACGTGATCCTGGGATGCCGGCCAGCGGCCGGCACTACCGTTACGCGGCGCGTCGCAGGGTTTCGGTCAGCGACTCGATGCTGGCGGCCTTCGGTTTGACCAGCCAGAACTTGCCGATGTAGTCGCGGAACTCGTCCAGGATCTGCTGCGCCCAGATGCTGCCGGTCAGCTCGCGATGGCGGCCGATCAGGCGGTGCAGGTGCTGGCGGTAGTTCTCGAAGCCTTCGGCGGACACGCGATGGATGTCGATCAGCTCATGGTTGTAGCGGTCGACGAAATCGCGGTCGACGTCCAGCACGTAGGCCAGCCCGCCGGTGAAACCCGCACCGAAGTTCAGGCCGACCTTGCCCAGCACCAGCACCACGCCATCAGTCATGTACTCGCAGCAGTGGTCACCAGCACCCTCCACCACCGCCAGCGCGCCGGAATTGCGCACGGCGAAACGTTCGCCGGCACGACCGGCAGCGAACAGTTCACCGCCGGTGGCACCGTACAGGCAGGTGTTGCCGATGATCGCGGTGCTGCGTGCCTCGAAGCGGGCGCCGCGCGGCGGACGCACCACCAGTCGGCCGCCGGCCATGCCCTTGCCGACGTAGTCGTTGGCTTCGCCTTCCACTTCCAGGTGCAGGCCACCGACGTTGAACGCGCCGAAGCTCTGCCCGGCACTGCCGCGGAAACGCAGTTCCAGCGGTGCCTCAGCCATGCCCTGGTTGCCGTGTGCGCGTGCCACCGCACCGGCCAGGCGGGTGCCGATGCTGCGGTCGGTGTTGTGGATCAGGAAGCGGTGTTCGCCACCGCGCTTGTGTTCGATGGCCGGGGCCAGCAGGCCGTCCATCTGCGTGGCGAGGCTGTCCGGCGATTCGTACAGGCGCTGCGCGGCACAGTGGCTGCCCTCATAGCGGCTGTCGGCCAGCAGGCGTGACAGGTCCACGCGCACGCCGTCGCGCGGCGCCGCCTCGATCTGCCGCAGCAGGTCGGTGCGGCCGACGATCTCTTCCAGCGAACGCGCGCCCAGGTAGGACAGCCAGCCGCGCACTTCCTCGGCCAGCAGGCGGAAGAAGTTCTCCACGCGCTCGGGCTGGCCGGTGAAGTGGTTCTCGCGCAGGCGCTCGTCCTGGGTGGCCACGCCGGTGGCGCAGTTGTTGAGGTGGCAGATGCGCAGGTACTTGCAGCCCAGCACGATCATCGGCGCGGTGCCGAAGCCGAAGCTGTCCGCGCCCAGCAGCGCGGCCTTGACTACGTCCAGGCCGGTCTTCAGGCCGCCGTCGGTCTGCAGCAGGGTGCGCCCGCGCAGATCGTTGGCCAGCAGCGCCTGGTGCGCTTCGGCCACGCCCAGTTCCCACGGTACGCCGGCATAGCGGATCGAGCTGACCGGCGAGGCGCCGGTGCCGCCGTCGTGGCCGGAGATGGTGATCAGGTCCGCACCGGCCTTGACCACGCCGGCGGCGATCGTGCCGACACCGGCATGGCTGACCAGCTTCACCGACACCAGCGCGGTCGGGTTGACCTGCTTGAGGTCGTAGATCAGCTGCGCTAGGTCTTCGATGGAATAGATGTCGTGGTGCGGCGGCGGCGAGATCAGGCCGATGCCTGGACGCGCATAGCGCAGCCGCGCGATCAGCTCGTTGACCTTGTGCCCAGGCAGCTGGCCGCCTTCGCCGGGCTTGGCGCCCTGCGCGACCTTGATCTGCAGCACTTCGGCATTGACCAGGTATTCGGCGGTGACGCCGAAGCGGCCCGAGGCCACCTGCTTGATCTTGCTGCGCTTGGCGGTGCCATAGCGGGCGGGATCCTCACCGCCTTCGCCGGAATTGCTGCGACCACCGAGGCGATTCATCGCCATCGCCAGCGCCTCGTGTGCCTCAGGGGACAGTGCACCCAGGCTGATCGCCGCGGTATCGAAGCGCGGAAACAGCTCGCTGGCCGGCGCCACGTCATCGAGTGGTGTCGGCGCAGCGGCCGGCACCAGTTCCAGCAGGTCGCGCAGTGCCGACGGCGGACGCGCGTGCACGGCATCGCAGTACTGCTGCCAGGCACGCGGATCGCCGCTGCGCGCCGCGCGCTGCAGGGTGGTCACCACGTCCGGGTTGTACATGTGGTACTCGCCGCCGTGCACGTACTTCAGCAGGCCGCCGACATCCACGTCCTGCTGCGCATCCCAGGCCTGCGCGCACAGCTCGCGTGCGTCGGCATCCAGGCGCGCGAAACCGGCACCACCGATGCGCGAAGCGGTATCCGGGAAGCACAGGTCCACGACTTCCGGTTCCAGGCCGATGATCTCGAACAGCTGCGCGCCGCGGTAGCTGGCCACGGTACAGATGCCCATCTTCGAGATGATCTTCGACAGGCCCTTGTACACGCCTTTGCGGTAGCGGCGGCCGATCTGCGACTGCTCACCGCCCTTGCTGAGCTTGAGGATGCCGCGTCGGCCCAGGTCGAACAGGGTCTGGTAGGCCAGGTACGGGTACACCGCGGTAGCGCCGAAGCCGAGCAGGCAGGCCATGTGGTGCGGGTCGCGCGCGGTGCCGGTCTCGACGATGAGATTCACGTCGCAGCGCAGGCCCAGCCGCGAGAGGTGGTGGTGGATGGCGCTGGTGGCGAGCAGGGCATGCACCATCGGCCGCCCGGCCACCGGGTAGCGGTCGGACAGCAGCAGCATCACCATACCCTCGCGCGCGGCCTGTTCGGCCTCGGCACAGATGCGCTCGATGCCAGCGCGCAGGCCCTCGTCTTCGCTGTAGGACAGGTCCAGCAGGCGGTTGGCCTGCACGTACTGGTCCATCTTCAGCAGCTGGCGCAGCTTGCGCTGGCTCAGTACCGGCGAGTTGAGGATGACGTGGTTCACCGTCTCCGGGCCGGCGTGGAAGATGTTGGTCTCCCTGCCGAGCTGGGTGGACAGCGACATCGCGCAGTCTTCGCGTAGCGGATCGATCGGCGGGTTGGTGACCTGCGCGAAGGCCTGGCGGAAGTAGTCATAGAGCGGACGGCTGCGCTGGCTCAGCACTGCCATCGGCGTGTCGTCGCCCATCGAGCCAGTGGCTTCCTGCTCGGTCTCGGCCAGCGGTCGCAGCACCTGCTCCACTTCCTCGCTGCTGAGCTGGTAGAGCTTGTGGTAGCTGCGCAGCGTGCCTTCGTCGAAGGGTTCCTCCACCAGCGAGGGATCGATCAGTTCGGTCTGCAGGTAGGTCACGCCCTGCTGCAGCCATTGCTTGTACGGCGCGCGACCGCGGTTGATGCGATCCACCGCATCGGAGTCGAGCAGGTCGCCGCGCTTGAGGTCGATGGCGATCATCTCGCCGGGGCCGAGCTTGCCCTTGCGCACCACGCGCTCGGTCGGCACTTCCCACACGCCCGCTTCGGAGGCGACCAGGAAGTGGCGGTCGGCGGTCAGCATCCAGCGCGCCGGACGCAGGCCGTTGCGGTCCAAGGTGCACACCGCATAGCGGCTGTCGCAGGCGACGATGCCGGCCGGGCCATCCCACGGCTCGCTGTTGAGCCCATGGAACTCGTAGAAGGCGGCCAGGTCCGGATCCTTGAATTCGAGCGACTGGGTGGCCGGCGGCACCAGGATGCGCAGCGCCTGGATCAGCTCCATGCCACCGGCCACCATCAGCTCCAGCATGTTGTCCAGGCTCTGCGAGTCAGAGCCGTGCATGGAGATGACGGGGTCGAATTCACCGATATCGAAGCGCGGCGTCTTCCACACCTTGCTGCGCGCCTGCGCCCAGCGCCGGTTGCCTTCGATGGTGTTGATCTCGCCATTGTGGGCGAGCATGCGGAACGGGTGCGCCAGCGGCCAGCGCGGCAGCGTGTTGGTGGAGAAGCGCTGGTGGAACACGATCGCGCTGGAGGCCAGCTCGCGGCGCTGCAGGTCCGGGAAGAAGCGGCTGAGCTTGTCCGGCAGCACCATGCCCTTGTAGCTGATCGCATCCGGGGTGAGGGTGGTGACGTAGAAGTCGGCGTGTTCGCGCAGCTGCTGTTCGCTGCGGCGACGGGCCAGGAACAGCGCCAGCGCGAAGCCGGCATCGTCCTGGCCGATGCCGGCGTCGACGAACACCTGCTCGATGCGCGGCAGCGTGTCGCGCGCCAGCTGGCCGCAGACGCTGTCATCGGTGGGCACCTCGCGCCAGCCGGCGACCTTGCAGCCGACCGCTTCCACCTGCGCCTGCAGCTGCGCGCGGCAGGCCTGCGCCGCGTCGGCGTCGTGTGGCAGGAACACCAGGCCGGCGGCGAAACGCGCAGCGACCGCGATGCCGGCTTCGCTGGCCAGCAGTTTCAGGAACGCATCGGGGCGGCGCAGCAGCAGGCCGCAGCCATCGCCGGTCAGGCCATCTGCGGCGACACCGCCACGGTGGGTCATGCGCGAAAGCGCGGCGATGGCGGTATCAACCAACAGGCGCGATGGTTGATCGTCGAGCTGGGCGACCATGCCAAATCCACAGGCATCGCGCTCGGAGCGCGGGTCGTAAAGCCCTTGGCGGTTGCGGGGGGCCATCTCTACCTCGATGCGGAATGAATTGAACGGGGACACTCAAGCCCGCTCAATCCCTGGAGCGCATCGTGAGGCCACCGGATGCCTCGACTAGATCACAGGTTGCTGCAACGCCGCAATACACGGTTGCAGGTGCAACAGAACGCGCCGGCAACCCAGTGCCGGCGCGGGGCCGGACTCAGCCGCAGCGCGCGCCGCTGACGGCGCCCTTGGCGTCCACTTCGATGTTCAGGCGGTCGCCGAGGAACTCCATCGTGGCCACGTCGTTGGGCTTGAGCACGCGCACCTGGTTGGCGCCGGCATCTTCCTGCGCCTGCTTGCCCAGCGCGTCGGTGTAGGTCTGGCCGACCAGGCTCTGCACCTGGCTGGCATCGCAGGTGCCGACCGGCGGAGCCTCGGTGGCCTTGCCGGCTTCGTCGGCCGGCGCCTTGGCGGCTTCGGCGGCCTGCTGGGCGTGGGCCGTGGCCGAATCCTGTTCATCCAGCGCCGGTGCCTGGCAGGCGGTCAGCGCCAGCACGGCCGGCAGCAACAGGGCGGAGAGCGAACGGGCGCGAATCGGGAACGACATCATGACTCCGGAAGGGGTTGTGAAGACCCGAGCATAGCGGCGAACCGGCCCTCACGTGTTTGTCTTGTGTTATCGACAGGATCGCGGCATGGCGACGGCGACACTACCGACATGCCAACCCCCTCCACCCCCGAACGACAGGCCGCGCGCGCGGCCGGCCTGCGCTATGTCGATGACACCCAGCCGGGCATCAGCCGGCGCCGCGCTGGCAAGGGTTTCAGCTACCGCGATGCCGATGGTCACGCGATACGCGACGCCACTACCCTGCAACGCATCCGTGCGCTGGCGATTCCGCCGGCGTATACCGCCGTATGGATCTGCGCCCACGCCAACGGCCACCTGCAGGCCACCGGCCGCGATGCACGCGGACGCAAGCAGTACCGCTACCACGCCGACTGGGCCAAGGAGCGCGACGCCGGCAAGTTCGACCGCATCATCGCCTTTGGCGAGGCCTTGCCTACGCTGCGCAGGCGTCTTTCACGCGACCTCAAGCGGCCAGGCTTTCTGCGGGAGAAAGTGCTGGCGGTGGTGGTGGCGCTGCTGGCCGACACCCTGGTGCGGGTCGGCAATGAAACCTATGCACAACAGAACCGTTCGTTCGGACTGACCACACTGCGCAACCGCCACCTGGAGCTGCTGCGCGGCGGCCGGGTGCGCATGCGCTTCCGCGGCAAGTCCGGGCAGCTGCAGGAGGTGACCGTGGGCGACCGCAGGCTGGGGCTGCTGGTGCGGCGCCTGCAGCAGCTGCCGGGGCAGGCGCTGTTCCAGTACCGCGATGATGACGGTGCGCTGCAGCCGGTGGATTCCGGCGCGGTGAACGACTACCTGCGCGAGGTGATGGGCGAGGACTTCACTGCCAAGGATTTCCGCACCTGGGGTGGCACGGCGGCGGCGGTGCAGGCGTTTGCCGCCACCGAACTGCCGGAACCGGCCAGTCAGCGCGCGCTGGCGCAGGCGCAGCGCGCGGTGGTGTGCGAAGTGGCATCGCTGCTGGGCAATACCCCGGCGGTGTGCCGCAAGGCCTACATCGACCCGTGCGTGTTCGCCGGCTGGGAACGCGGCGAACTGGCCACGCTGGCCGGCCTGCGCGGGCCGCGCCAGTGGGAACAGGCCACCCTGCGCGTGCTGCGCAGGGCGCGCAGGCTCAGCCGCAGTAGATTGCGGTGATGTTGTTGGTGCGGCCCTTTTCGATGGTCAGGCGGTCGCCGCCTTCGCTGGCCGGCGGTACCCGCGGACCGTCATGGCGCAGCACCCGCACATGCAGGCTGTCGCTGTCCACGCGTGCGCGGGCCACGGTGGCGTCCGAAGCGGCCAAGCCCAGTGCGCCGCGCACCATGTCGCTGTGGCACTGTCCGGAAATCACGCCGTCGATCGGCTGCACCTGGGCCATCGGTGTGCTGCTGCAGGCGGCGAGGGCGAAGCAGACGGCGGTGGTGGCGATGGCATGTTTCATGGTGGCGTTCCTTGTTTGATTGCGTGCAGGGTGCGACGTCAGACGTGGTGGCGGAATGAATGCCGTGCACATCGTGGACACGGCGCGCTCACCGCCGCCAACAGCGTGGGTGGAGACACTGCAGGAGCGGCAAGGGCCGCCCCCGGTAGTGCCGGCCGCTGGCCGGCAGCCCCTTTCCCTCCCGAGGAGACCTGCATGGCCACCACCAAGAAAGCCCCCGTCCGCCGCAAAGCCTCGACCAAGGTGCGCAAAGGCAGCACCGCAAGCAAGACTGTCGCCGCCCCCGATCGCCCGCGCGTGGTGAAGACCGCCACCCGTAAGGCGGCCGCCAGCGACCCACGCGCAGCGCGCGTCGCGGCCCGGCAGCGGCGCCTGCAGGACCAGGAGAAGGCCAAGGACGTGCGCGCGGCAAAAAAAGCAACGAAGAAGACCGCGACCCAGGCCGGTGCGCGCCGGCAACCGGAGGCGATGCCGGCGCAGCAGCTGGCCAAGCCTGGGCATGAACACGAACTGGAGCTGGCGCCGCGTTTCCTTGCACCGGACTACGCCGGCAGCGGCAAGCTGCAGGGCATGCGCGCGATCATCACCGGTGGCGATTCTGGTATCGGCCGTGCGGTGGCAGTACTGTTCGCACGCGAAGGCGCCGATGTGGCGGTACTGCATTTGGACGAGGCCGAGGACGCGGACATCACCCGCCAGCACGTGGAGCGCGAAGGCGGTCGCTGCGTGGTGATCGCCGGTGACGTGCGCGATCCGCGCTTCTGCAACAAGGCGGTCAAGCAGGTGGCCAAGGCGTTCGGCGGCATCGACATCCTGGTCAACAACGCCGCGTTCCAGCTGCATTGCGAGCGGCTGGAAGACCTGGAAGACGCGCATCTGCAGGAAACCCTGCAGACCAACATCGGCGGTTACATCCAGATGGCGCGCGCGGTGCTGCCGCACCTGGGCGAGGGTGCCAGCATCATCAACACAGGATCGGAAACGGGAATCTTCGGCAGCAAGGCGCTGATCGATTACTCGGCCACCAAGGGCGCGATCCATGCGTTCACCAAATCGCTGGCGAGCCAATTGCTACCACGTGGCATCCGGGTCAACTGCGTTGCGCCGGGACCGGTGTGGACGCCACTGAACCCGGCCGACAAGCCGGCGGAGGACGTGGCGGAGTTCGGCAAGGACAGCGACATGGGGCGGCCCGCACAGCCTGAAGAACTGTCGCCGGCCTATGTATTCCTGGCCTCGCCGGTCTGTGCCAGCTACATCAGCGGGGTGATCCTGCCGGTGATGGGCGGGCCGCGGGGGTGAGGCCGGGCGCGGCATGTGCCGCCTGAATGGGGCAGGTGCTGGGGTGTGCGCTGTGTCAAAAGCTCCGTCGGGCAGCTGGGGTAGGCTGACTCCCAACCGCTCACGTTCAAGGACCGACCATGCCCGAGATGGATATCAATGCGGCGGCCAACGAAGTCGTCGCCCTGTTGCGGCAGAACGACGTGCGCGGTGCCGCCGCCCGCCTGGAGGCCCTGCACGACGGCCAGAGTGTTGTGGTGCAGGAATCGCTGGATCGCTACATCTCGGCGCGTGCCGCCACCGAGCTTGAGGCGTTGCGCCGGAATGGTGGTGTTGCCGCAGCAGATGCGGCCACAGTGAACCCGATGCTGGATCGTCTGGGCGAGGCGACGCGGCCACCGCGGATGCCCGATGCGGCAGAGACCGCAGCGCTGAGCCAGGCCCAGCAGTATGATGTGTATGGCAGCATCGTGGCCCAGCGCGGCAACACTGCGGCGAATGACGCGATGGCAACGCAGGACCGCGTGGTGCTGGGGCTGCGCGACGAGAACCGCACCACCGAGGCACGCGGGCGTGGCGTCTACGACGACCGCATCGTGGTGCTGTGGAAGGATGCGCAGGGCCACGGCCATGTGCGTGAGTTCAACCAGGCCACGACCGAGCCGACTGCCCAGTACGACGGCCATGCCAAGACCACGCCGCGCAGCCCGGGCTTCGGCAACGTCGCACCGCGTACCAAGACCGAGGGTGAGGACGTCAACGGCGACCGGGTCAAGGACCTGGGGCGCCTGGGCGAGGGCACCACCGAGATGCGCGCAACGACCCATCCGCGCAATGGCCATCCCGATGAGTTTGCGCTGCGCCCCTCGCAGGATGCGATCACCGCAGGCGCCGGACGGGTGGAGCGTGACAGCAATGGCGACGGCTGGTTCGATGCGCGCGATACCCAGGGCGTGCAGGACCTCAACGACACCTTCAAGATCCATCGTGGCAGCCGCTCCAACACCGATTCGGCCGGCTGCCAGACCATCGGCGGCGGCGAGTACGACGACTTCGTGTCGACGGTGCGCGGCACGCCCGGGCAGAACCGTTGGCAGTACGTGCTGACCTCGGTTGCCCCCGGCCAGGCGCGCGAGCTGGGGCAGGACGTGCCGCTCGCGGCCACTGACGATCCCCGTCAGCCGCAGCATCGCGATCATGCCCTGCAGCAGCAGATCAGCACGCGCCTGCAGGCCCTAGGCGGACGCTACGCCGAGCATGCCGATGACTACAGTCTGGTGATGCTGCGCGAAGCGAAGGCCGCGGGCATCACCCGGGTCGACCAGATCGTGGCCAGCAATCCCAGTGCTGGACGCACGGCGGGCGAGACACTGTTCCTGGTGCAGGGCAGTCCGGGCGATCCTGCGGCGCTGCGCGCAGGGGTCAATGCAGCCGAGGTGCGCGAGACTGCGGTGGAATCCAGCCTGCGCCAGCTGCAGCAGCAATCGCGCGAACAGGCGGCACCCACACCCGCGCCTGCACACCTGCAGGAAGCGCCGGCGATGGGAGGGCGTTGAGCGATGATCCGATCACACCTGATGCCGAGCGTTTCGTTGATGCTGTTGCTGGCCTGCAGCGCCTGCGCGCCCGCTGGAGAGCGCGTCGCGCCGGTAGCACCCACCGCCAGCTCGTCGGCGAAACCGGAGACCTTGCCTGCGCAGACCCTGCCCACTGATCGAGGATTGCCCGCACTGCCAGATGCCTCCGGCAGCGCCCATCCCGGCGGTCGCTACGCTGCGCTGCCCGAACCTGCCAGGCAGGTGCTGGCGCAGTTGAAGTGCAACGTGGAGGGCGCCAGCAAGGTGCAGGTGCTTTCCACTCCCGCGCAGGATGGCCAGCAGGATTTCATGGTCACCGATCGCAGCGGGCCGCGCTTCCGCTACTGGATGCGGTCGTTCTCCGGCCGTGGCGGTACCACCGGGTATCTGGTGCAGCTGCAGGACTGCCCGGCAACCACCACGGGCATGCGCGCCTACATCGCACAGGGAGCCGCACCGCTGCAGGATGTCACCGCGTCGTTGCTGGCGCAGGCCGAGCTGCCCGACGCGGCGACCATGACGGCTTACCAGGACAAGGGCGCGGGTGATCTGTTCGCCTTCATCGGGGCGCTGGACAAGGTGCCGGTGCTGCGCTGGGTGGCCGAAGCAGACCCCGAACAGCCACTGGCCGCCGATGCGCGCAGCTTCGACCATGGCAATGCCATCCACGGCGGTTTCCTGCGCTGGAACCAGGATCACTTCGAAGTGGCCAGGACCGTACCCGCCGCGCTATGGCCCTGCGATGACAGCCCGTTGCTGCCGTGCAAGGGCGACCCGTTCGTGAGCGGGCGTTGAGGCCGCGCGCGCATAGAAATCGGCAATGCGCGGAATGAACTGCTGTGGATTGGCACCGACCAGATTGGTCAGCACCACCACCGCCACGCCGCGGTCGGGGTAGACGATGAAGGCCGATCGCGCGCCACCGATGCCGGCCACCTGCAGGTCGGGCGATGCGCGCAGCACCGGCCAGCCGCCCGCCCATGGGCCGGCACGGCCATCGGTGAGGCGCTCTGCGGTCCACATCCTCTTCCGAGGTGCATCCTGAAGCAGGCGCCCGTCGGTCAACGCGACCAGCCAGCGTGCGGTGTCATCGGCGGTGGTGAGGATGCCACCACCGGCCCACAGTGAAGGCGGAATGTCGTAGAACCAGTGCGACAGGCGCGGCGGTGCATCGGCTGCGTCGGTGGCACGCGGGGCCAGGCTGTACATCGTCGCCATATCCGGGATCAGGTCGTAGCTGTCGCCGAAGGTGGTGCGCGCCATGCGCGCGCTGCTGAACTGGCGGGTGGCGAGGAAGCGTTCGTAGGGCATGCCGGATCGCTGCGCGATGATCCGTGCCAGCAGTACGTAGTTGGTCTGGTTGTAGGCGAAGCGCTGCCCGGGTACGGCTTCGACCGGCCGCGCAGTGACGGCTGTCCACGCCTGCGCTTCGGAGCCACCGCCCAACAGCCCGTTCGCATCAAGGATGTCCGGAAGGCCTGAGGTATGCGCAAGCAACTGGCGTACGCGTACGTCTCTCCACGCTGCCGGAAGATCATCCAGGTAACGCGAGGCCGGCGCGTCCAGATCCAGCTGCCCCTGCTGGGCCAGCTGCGCGGCAGCCACGCCGGTGAACGCCTTGGTGGCCGAATTGAGCGGAAAGCGGGTGTCGCGCGAGGCAAGCACACCGTTCTCGACATTGGCCAGGCCGTAGGCCTCGGACAACACGATCTGCCCGTCTTTGATCACCGCGACCTGCAGCCCGGGAATGCGCTGCTCCAGCATGATCTGGCGGATCAGGCGGCGGGTCTGGTCGTTGGCCTGGTCCTGGCTGGCGGAGATGGCGGCGAAGGGCAGGGCAGTGATGAGCATGAGCACGACTCGAAGCGTTGGGCGGAACATGCGGGATTCCGGCGGGGCGTCGAGGATCGGATGCAGCGGGTGCGTAAAAGGTTTAAGCAGTACCTGCGCTGCGTGGCAGGTACTGGTTGTGCGCGCGGGGCGTGCCTGCTGCGGCTAGCGGATCCGGGAAGGAGACCTTCCGAACTGCCGCTTGAACGCGGCACTGAAGCTGCTGGTATGGGCGTACCCGGCCACGCTGGCCGCCACGTCCACTGACACCCGTCGTTGCAGCAGGGCATCGTGCGCCCGCTGCAGGCGCAGTGCACGCAGCCAGGCGGCGATGCTGCTGCCGTGCAGCTGCTGGAAGGTGCTTTGCAGGTCAACGGCGTTCGTACCCAGCCTGCGCGCCATCTGGTTGATGGTCAGGCCATCGGCCTCGCCGCTCTGCAGCCACTGTTGCAACTGGTCCACGCAACGCCGCAGATGTGCGCTGGGGGCAGGCGCCTCGCGTTCGGCGATCACGGATCGAACCACGCTGGCCGCGACTTCCAGCGCAAAGCTCTCGCGTTGCAGGCTGGCCAGCAGAGGCGGCTCCGCCGTTTCCGCCCCGAACAACGCTGCGGCCCGCCGCAGCAGTGGCGCAGGCGGTTGCCACGCCTGGTTGCGTGCGTGGCTCAGTCGCAGGCGGGTGAGTCCGGCCGATGCAATGCCATCGAGCTGGCGCGACAACCAGTCCTGGCCGAGGTGCAGGCTGACCTTGGTTTCCTCGCGACCCGCCTGCCAATGGCGCTGGAACGCTTCCTCCTCACGAAGGTGGACCAGCATCGCCGGGCTCCCGGTCCGGCGGCTGTCCATCTGCAGGCGCTGGTTGGCGATGACCACTTCGGCCTGCCCCTGCAGCAGGAAGCTGGCGGTGAGGCCCGCAGGCAGGCAGTTCTGGCTGCGGCCGCCGACCATGTCCTGGCTGCGGCTGAGGTAGAGCACCAGGCCGCTGTCCATCGACTGCACCTGCTGCCAGCCGGCCAGCACCGGCAGCGCATCGGGGAGGCCCGATTCAAAGTCGACCCGGCCACCCAGCGCGTGGGCGGCGCTCATCAGTTCGGCGCAGGAATAGACCTGCATGCAAGGCACCCGCGAATGCTGTCGTGCCTAAATTTTCTTTCGTCGCGCCTAAACTTTCAATGGTATTGCAAATTATTCTCATTTGCGGGGGCTCGCTGCCCCTTTCCCCTGTTCAGCAAGAAGGTCGATGGCGATGGGTCTGGTGATCAACGAGGCGGTGGTGCTGCGTGCCGTCTTCCATGGCGCGGTGGATGCGCACCAGATCCGGTACTGGCTGGACCGCGTGCAGGCGCTGATCGATGCCCACCGCCCCTTCTACTTCGTTGCCAGCACCGCGCCCGGTGCCACCTTCTGCGACGATTACCGTGCCCTGCAGGCGGTCTGGTACAAGCAGTACAAGGCCGCCTTCCGGCAGTACTGCCGGGGCCTGGTGCGCATCGCCAGCGATGCCGCCGAGCAGCAACGGCTGGACACCCCGGCGCTGCACGCGGCCTGGGCCGTGCCGTACTTCGTCACCGCCGATGCCGGCGCGGGCATGCGCTGGATTGGCGAGCACCTGGAGCAGGCCGATGCGCACTGAGCGCGCCGCTGCTTCGCCATTCGGCCTGGGTGTGATCGTCGCGCTGTACATGGCGCATGCCTTGCCCCTGTATTTCTACAACGTGGCGGTGCCGGCCATCCTGCGCAGCCAGGGCGTGGATCTACGCTGGATCGGCATGCTGTCGCTGCTGTACCTGCCGTGGGCGCTGAAGTTCCTGTGGGCGCCGCTGGTGGACCGCTGGCATCTGCCGGCCCTCGGTCGCCGCCGCAGCTGGCTGTGGCTGACCCAGCTGTTGCTGCTGGCCGGGATCCTGGTGCTGGCGTTCACCGGCCTGGATCATGGCCTGGTCGTGTTCGTGCTGGTCGGCATGTGGATCTCGACCATTGCCGCCACCCAGGACATCGCCATCGACGGCTATACCGTGGAGGCGCTGGCGCCGGCCGAGCACCGGCTGGGCAGCATGGCGCAGAGCGTGGGCGTGGCCCTGGGCAGCATGATCGGTGGCGCCGGCGTGCTGTGGCTGTATGAAACCCGCGGCTGGAGCGTGGCCCTGCTGAGCCTGGCGGCAATGAGCGCACTGACCCTGCTGGCAGTGCAGCAGATCAACGAAACGCCGGCCAGGCCCGACGCGCCGCGGCCGAGCATCCTGCGTGCGCTGCGTCGCCGCGAACTGCGCTGGGCGCTGCTGCTGATCGTGCTGTACCGGCTGGTGGAAGCGCCGGCCATGGCGATGATCAACCCGCTGCTGGTCGACCAGCAGTTCAGCCTGACCGAGATCGGGTTGCTGATCTCGGTGGGCGGCGCCGGTACCGGCATGCTGGCTGCGGTGGCCGCCGCCTGGCTGCTCAAGCAGCGCCGGGCCGAGCAGTTGCTGATGCACGCTGGCTGGTGGCGCACCGTGTTGTATGTACTGCTGGCATTGATGCTTTACAGCGGTGCGATGGCGTCGTCATGGTGGGGCCTGGGCGCGCTGGTGATCGCGCTGCTGGCGCTGCGCTATGTGGCGATGACCAGCCTGTATGCCCTGTTCATGCGGGTCAGTTCGCGTGCCCAGGCCGGCACTGACTTCACCCTGCTGGTGTGCTTCGAGCTGCTGGTCAATTTCATCGGCGGCGCGTTGTCTGGCTTCCTCGCCAAGGGCCTGGGCTACCCCATCTACTACATCGCGCTGGCGGCAGTTTCGGCGCTCGGGTTGCTGCTGTGCCGGCCGCTGATGCGCCGCTTCGCAGCACCCACGAACTCCCCCTGATACGCAACGAGGACACCATGCGGCATACCGCAGCAACCCTTCCGCTGGCGATGCTGGCGTTGGCCATCAGTGGCCAGCTGGCGGCGCAGAATACGTCCGCTACGGCTGGCACCCGGCAACTGGATGCGGTGAGTGTCACCGCCGTGCGAGGCGCACGCAGCGTGGCCGAGATCGCCGGCACCGTGTATGCCATCGAGCGCGAGCAGATTGCCCAGCAGATCACTGCCGGGCGCAGCACCGCCGACATCCTCGGCCAGTTGGTGCCGTCGCTGGCGCCGGCCAGCGGGACCACCAGCAACTACGGCATGACCATGCGTGGCCGCAGCGTGCAGTTGATGATCGATGGCGTGCCATTGACCGGCGCACGCGATGGGTCGCGCCAGCTCAACAGCATCTCGCCGACCATGATCGAGCGCATCGAGGTGATCTCCGGCGCCACCGCGCTGTATGGCGCCGGTGCCAGTGGCGGCATCATCAACATCATCACCCTGCAGCCCGGTGAGCAGCCGGTGCAGCTGGCCAGCCAGTTCGGCCTGCGCAGCCCCTCGCATCTGTCCAGTGACACGCTGGCCTGGAACGCCGCGCAGACCATGACCGTGCGCGGCGATCAGTTCAGTGGCGCGTTCGGCGTCGCCTATGGCCGGCAGGGCGCATCGCTGGATGCGCATGGCCGCCGTGTCGGCCCGGAGATCGCGCAGACCGATCGGCAGGACACCGAGACCCGCGAACTCAATGCGCGCTTCGACTGGACACCGACGGACAGCCAGCAGTTGAGCGTGGGCGTGCGCTGGTTCGACGATCAGCAGGACAGTGATCATGGCCCCGACTATGGCCCGCGCCTGGCTGCGCTGTTCAACCCAGCATTCACGCCCAGCCACCAGGCGCTGCCCGGCCTGCTGCTGGAGGCGCAGCCGCGTACCCGGCACCAGGGAGTGAATGCGCAGTACCGCAACCGCGATGTACTGGGCGGGCAGGAACTGAGCGTGGAAGCCTATTACCGCAACGAGCAGGGACGCTGGTTCCCGTCGGTGTCGACGCTGGTGCACCCGGCACTGCGCGGTGGCTTCGCCTATGTGGCGATGCAGTCCAATACCGATATCGATGTGTGGGGCCTGCGCACGGCGCTGCACAAGGGTTTCGACGTGGCGGGCCGCAGCCTGCAGCTGTCGTACGGCGTGGACCACGAGCGCGAGCAGGACAGCCAGCGCGGGCAGATGTATGACATCAACCGCTTCATCGCCAGCAACGGTCTCGATTACCAGCCCACCGCGCAGTACGCGATGGGGCCGGACGTGCGCGTGGATACCACTGGCCTGTTCCTGCAGGCCGACCATTCGCTGAGTGAGCGCTTCAGCGTGCAGGCCGGCGTGCGCCACCAGATCCTGCGCAACCGCGTAGAAGACTCGCTTCCCTACACCGAAGCGATCACCGCCGATGCCGTTGCCGGGTATCAGCCGCACCTGCTGCGGGGCGGCCGCGTGCGCCACTCGCAGACCCTGTTCAATGCCGGCGTGGTGTACCGGCTGGATGCATCGCAACAGCTGTTCGCCAACGTCTCGCAGGGCTTCAGCCTGCCGGACACCCAGCGCATGCTGCGCGATGTACCGGCAAGCTTCGTCATCGACAGCCGCAACGTCGGCCCGATCAAGGTCGACAGCTATGAGCTGGGCTGGCGCCGCAGCGATGCATCGCTGCAGAGCGCGGTGACCGCGTTCTACAACCGCTCGGACAAGACCGTGCAGTTCAACCGCGACTACAGCGTGTCGGTGGCCGACACCGATGAGCGCGTGTGGGGCGTGGAGGCCAACCTGCGCTACACACCGACGGCGCAGCTGGAGCTGGGCGCAAGCCTTGCCAGCACCCGGGGCCAGTACCGCGATGCTGCCGGACGTTGGCGTGAGCTCAATGCGTTCCGCGTTTCACCCTTGAAGGCGGGTGTGCATGGGCAGTGGCGCTTCGCCAATGACAGCCTGCTGCGCTTGCAGGGACAAGTGGTGGGCGGGACCGATCGTGCCTGGCGCGATGCACCACTCGCAGCGATCAGTCCCAGCATCCGCGCTACCCCGGCGGCGAAGGTCCACGGCTATGCGGTGTTCGACCTGATCGGCGAGCTGCCGCTGGCAGGCGGCCGCTTCAGTGTCGGCATCTACAACCTGGCCGATCGTGACTACCGCACGGTCTATGGCCAGCAGGCCGAGGCGACCTACGGGAAGATGTCCAGCCTGCCGGCGGCAGGGCGGACCTTCTCGATCGGGTATCGGGTGGAGTACTGAGCCGGGTATGCACTGCGCTAAAGATTGACGCCGATTTCCATCAAAGTTTGGCGCGCCCAAAGCGGAAATCGCTCTCTCCATCGCAATTCATTGAAACTCCTAAGGTTTGGCGGGGGCGTTGGCGATTGGGCGCAGGACTTCGGTCGCATCTAGCCCATCCTGACTTGGCTTAGCGGCTGTGATGGGCCCAGAAGGAGATCAAACGTCGCCTGGCCCAAGTCAGCAGAACTGGATCTCCTGCGGCTGTGCGCTCAGATACAGCGAGATAGGGTCGAGCACATGAGTTGGGCCAGCAAGCGGCGCAGGTGGGGTACTCCAAAGCTCAACCCCGTCGGCGTCCACGCTTGCGCTCTCGGGCAATAGATCCGCGTTCTCCCAATGAACGGCCAGTCGCCGAATCGATGGAATTTATGGGATCTCATCGGTACGAACGCACTTGGAGGCTGGCGGCCCGATTGACGTCCAGGACGAAATGACAGGTCTGGCATCGGACTGACGCAGGTCTGAGAGGGCACCCCTTACCAAGTCGATCAGTACGGTAGATCGGCGGAGCATCCCAAGCGCAATCGTCAGTCCAACTGCTGGTGAGAACAGCGACGTCTGAACATGCCGGCTTGGCCAGAATGAAGTGGCCGTGGCACGGCCCGAGGTGCAGATCAGCATGGGTTCGCCCGCAGAACATGGAGCTGACATGCACGGGCCGCTGTCGCGTTGTAATGTAGGCGATAACGTGAAGCGCACTGGCGATGTACGCCGCAGTGCTTCAGCCATGGGAACGGCGACCTCTGGGGGAGAGGCATGATACGAACTATCAATATTCAGGGCTTCCGCAGCTTCGATCCAGCCTCGAGCACTCCGATTTCATTTGATCCAAGCAAGCGCGTCGCCTACTTCTATGGGCTCAATGGCGCGGGCAAATCCGCGATTGCCCAGGTGATTCAGGGCTTTGCGACCGGTCAGAATGCTGTTCCCAGTTGCACAGTACGCGTGTTTCCCCAAGACACAAAGTACGAATACTTGGTCTACAACGACCACTTCGTCGAGGCCAACTTCCGCAACCGAAGCGATATGCCAGGAATTTTCACCATTGGTGACCCTGAGTCGTCCGCCCTTGAGGCCGCTGAGGGCTTGGAGCGTGAGCTCATTGCGTGGCGTGGTCAGTACGATAGCTTGGCTGAGCAGGAGCAGTTGCGCCAGATAGAGGCAAACAAAGCCCATGAGAGTGCCATCAGAGGAGTATGGAAGAGCTACACCGCGCTAAAGGATGGGCCCTTCAAGCCTTGGGTGCCTTACGGCAACTCCAAGCAGCGCTTCTTTGACGTGCTCCAAGCCAAGGCAAAGCTTGCCTGTGATGGTGAGCCGCCGGAACTGGAGAAGCTCGAGCAGTTGCTTATCGAGCTTGGCGACAGCAACGCGATGCCCAAACCTCGGGTTGTCGTCGACCTGCCCAATTTTGACCGTATCGAACAAGATGAGATCTGGCCCGAACCCATCCTGGGCTCAAGCGATAGTGCTCTTTCTGCGCTGATCAGGGACATCGACAATTTTGATTGGGTCAGTCAGGGGCGGCCCTATGCTGATCAAAGCCATGACCTCTGCCCGTTCTGCCAGCAAGGTCTTCCTCCGTCTTTCCGCCAAGAGCTTGCAAAGCTATTTGATGCAAGCTTTGAAAGGCGTGTAGAACGGGCAAAGCTGCTCGCGTCCTCCTATGCCACCTATGTCGCCAATCTCGAGGGGGCGATCAACGGCCTTCTAGCGACCGAGCCGTTCGCGGCAGAAACCGACGCACTCCGGCTCGCTTGGGCAAACGCAAGTCATCTTCTAAACGAGAACGCTCAGCGCATGGCGACCAAGTCGGAGTCGCCACAGAGCTCTATCGAACTGCACTCAACCCAGGCACTGATGGCCCTGCTAGATGGTGTGATTGATGAAGTCTCCAAGCGCGTCGATGAACACAATCGGCGCTTGAGCCGCCGACAATCTGAGTTAAAGCGAATCGAGAGTGCATTCTGGATGCGTCTCTGCGCTGACAACGAGGGCGTCCTGACGCTCTTCAAGACCACGGCAAAGGCAGCTGCGGACGCATTGGAGTCCATCCGTGAGTCGAAGGACAATCTTCAACGGAGCATTGCACAAGCAGAGCTAAGTCTAGTTGAGCTTCGTGCAGCCAGCGGTGGAACCGAAGAAGCCGTCGTCGCCATCAATGCCCGACTGCAGTCGCTGGGTGTCGACTCCTTCAAGATCGAACGCCGCAATGACGATCTGTACCAGCTGGTACGCCCTGGCAAGGGTCAGGACACTTACGGATCACTGAGTGAGGGGGAGAAGACCCTCATTACGTTCCTGTACTTCGTGGAGCTGATCACGGGTTCGTTCGCATCAAACGCGTCCTCTCCACTGGAAAGGAAGATTGTTGTGATCGATGATCCGATTTCCAGTCTTTCGCACAATTTCGTGTACGACATTGCAGCTACGATCTCTCGAGACATCATCGGGCTGAAGAACGCGCAGGGTAAGCGGGTGAAGCAGGTGATTGTGCTTACACACAGCCTCTTCTTCCTCAATGAACTCATTAAAATCACCAAGAAGGCAGATTCCCTGCAACTGCAGCGCGTCGTAAAGAAACGATACTCGGCGGTTGCGCCTATGAAGATCGAAGATCTTAAGAATGACTATGAATCCTGGTGGCAGGTAGTGAAGGACGCCTATCAGGACTTGGTGAGCTCTGCCACTGTAGCCAATGCAATGCGGTGCATCTTGGAGCGGTTCTTTTACTTCACCAAGCAGCAGGAGTCGTTCAACACTGCGATGGAGAAGCTAGCTGCGCAGGACCGGTCATTCCTGGCTCTAAGCCGCTACTTGGCACATCACTCCCATGGTGATGCCAATACGTTGACCGACTTCGGTGAGTACGACGTTGGCTACTGCCTGATCAAGTTCAAGGCAGTTTTTGATGAACTTGGCTTCGCCGAACATCATCGCGTTATGGCAGGGCTGCCTGAGCAGGCAGCGCGGTAGCAATTGGGAGGGGGTTGGAGCCTGTATGCCTCTACATCAGAGATTGTGCTCTGAGCTGAATTCACAGCTGAATGCATGGGGATGCGCCCAGTGCAGGCCGGACGGGTGGTCTCCACCAATCTCCAGCACGCTAAGCTGCAGAATCTTCCCATCGGGGCAATGATGCCCACGGTCAAGAACATTCCCACCCGCGTGCGCATGCTGGTAAGAGCGTTGTAGGAACGGCTGAGGGACTGGCCGAGCATGGGATGCGTCCAAGCGACTGTGGCCAAGACCGCTGAGTCAATTCAAAGAGGATGCAGATTCCGCTGAGGCGTCCTTGGTCTTTACGTACTGCTTGAGAATCCAGCCTTCAACCTCGCGTTCGTCCACATGATTCCTGTAGCTCACCTTTAACCAACGGCTGTGCTTCCCGGTGACGGCGACCAACTGATTTGGATAGACGGTATCCACGACGAAACCCTTTCCCGGAGACGAGCGAACCCTCAGTCCTTGAGTACCAACTATGGCGCCATTGATGGTCGGAGAAAGGCGCTCGGCGATCTTGTCCATGGACTGCGCGATCGACTTCTGGACGGCCATTGACTCGATATGTCGCTGCTCCTGCACACTCTGCTGCGCTCCTTGTTCACGCCTGTCCAGATGCTGTTGATACACCTGAAAAAAGGTGAGAAGGAAGTTAAGATTCGCAAGGTAGAAGAGGATCTCGCTCTTGAGCTCCATCTTCGTTTGACTAGACGCGGACCATGGGATAGCCGGGAGCGCTTCGATGGCATCGGCAATCAGTGCAACATCGCGGCCGATCTTCTCGGGAGCAAGATCATTGGACGCGAGTAAAGATTCAATCGTGGACTGTGCAAGGTCCGGAGATTGTTCGCCGGCCTGATCGTTGGCAGAGGCGAGATCCATCCAGCGCTCAACCAAGGTCGATGTCGACAGTTCAGCATGTGCCCTATCGGCGGCTTCTGCCGCTGCGTTTGACCACACTGGGGGCTTGCCCAGAATGGTACGCATGATCTTGCCGATGTCCATCGATCGGCGTGCCTCGGCATCTGCGATCCAAGTGGCCACAGACGAACCTTGGATGGTCCTCATCAACGAGCCAATGGCGTCGCTGGACGCGTGCTGCCCAATCAGGCTCTGGATATTAACGAATGAGTCAAGTCGAGAAAGATCTGACTTTGGCAGGAAACTTTGAAGCAAGGCAGTCCTAGAGCCAATCTGATCGAGGGCATCCAGATAGGCCGGTCGAGATCTCTGCAGGGCATTGGCCACGTCAATGACACTCGAACGCTCCATCATTCGGCCCAGTTGATTGACGCCAGAGCGGTTAATGATCTGATCGATTCGGGCAGCCCGCGCCGATGCTGCAGTAAAGGAGTTACCAAAGTTCAAGCCCGCGAGCGCTTGACCAATGGTGTCCAGATGCGAGAAATCTTTGATCATTCTGTTTCCAGATCCCATGGATGGACGCTTAGCCAGGTAACCGCGCCTGCAACGCTCTGCACTCTTCGTTCCAGGGGAGGTCATTGTCCTCAATTGCGCCCTATTCATCATGAATGGGTGGCCCAATCAGCGAAGGCATAAGTCGGGTCGGGGGCCGAGATGCGCAGACGTTGCCACTACAGAAGGTTTCGACGCGACAGCCTCGTGGGGATAACTGCCTGTAGGAGTGCGATGGCACTCTCGCTGTCCCAGAAAGCAGGGGGCTGCACACAGTCTGGAGGTGGATCCCGCCGGCGCAGTTCAAAGGAGGCTAAGAAGAGCTCGGGCTTGCGGCCGAAAAGTGATTACAGGCTGTCCTTGTTCAGCCCGGTAGCACGCAGCAGATCGGCAACGGTGTAAGCGGCGGGAGCTTGGCTCATTGCACGTGCTCTGAGACGCAGAGCTTTGCCTGCCGGAGGTGTCTGAACGCCAAGATTTAGCAGATGATTTGCGGAAAGATTGGCGATACACCGAAGACCTTCCCTCGGGGGCTTGCGATTCTGCGCCAAACTTCCCGTAGAAGTTGCCATGTTTGGCGCAGGCGCCAATCTTTACGCGCCCGCATAAGGGGGTAGTCCCCCCCTACCGTTCGTCGGCCCATGACTTCCGGGGGGTTGACTACAGTTGTCGTCACACTGAAAGTGGCGACACGTGTAGTCAAGGGAGTGGTGTCATGCGTGGCAAGACGATCGGGGACCAGGAACTGGCCCTGCTGCAGTACATCGATGAACATGCGCCGGCCAGCGTCGGTGAGGTCGCCAGTGGCTATGGCGAGGCCCGTGGCCTGGCCCGGTCCACCGTGCTGACGATGATGGAGCGGCTGCGGGCGAAGGGGTATCTTCGTCGCCAGCAGCAGGACGGCGTCTACCGCTACCAGGCCACGCGTGGCCCGGAAAGCGTGCTGCAGGGTGCGGTGGCCCAGTTCGTCGACAACACCCTGCAGGGCTCGGTGTCGCCGTTCGTGGCCTACCTGTCGCAGCGCCAGCAGGTCAGCGACAACGAGCTGGCCGAGCTGGAAGCGCTGGTCGCCGAACTCCAATCGCGCCGCCACGAGGGCTGAGCCATGGACACCACGATGCTGATCCCGTTGTTGGAACGGCTGGGCTGGACCAGCCTGCAGACCGTGCTGCTGGTGGCCCTGGTGTACGGCGTGTGCCGCGCGCTGCCGTCGCTGTCGGCGGCCACCCGCTGCCGCCTGTGGTGGCTGGTGTCGCTGCAGGCCGTGCTCGGCCTGTTCTGGAGCCAGCCGCTGCAGCTGGCCTGGCTGCCGGCACCGCAGGCGGTGGCGATGACCGCCACTGACGTTGCCGCAGATCTGGTCTACCCGCTGGCGCCGGAAGCCTCGGCGCAGCTGCTGGCGACGATGCCGGTGCCTGCAGCGAACGTGCCGGCAGTGGCGTGGTGGGCCGTTGCACTGGCTGCGCTGTGGGCATCCGGTGTGCTGCTGATGGCCCTGCGCACCTTCGGTGAGTGGCGCCGCTGCCGGGCGCTGCTGGCCGCCGCCTATCCCTGCGAGGACGAGGCGCTGGTGCAGGCGCTGCAGCTGGCCTCCGATGCCCACGGCGTACGCCCTGCGCCGCGGCTGTGGATGAGCGCGCAGGTGGACGCACCGCAGCTGGTCGGGCCGTTCCGCCCGGTGCTGCTGCTGCCGGCCGGCGACAACGCCCTGCAGGGTGATGCGCTGGACCTGGCACTGACTCACGAACTGCAACACCTGCAGCGGCGTGACCTGCAGTGGGGCCTGCTGCCCGCACTGGCCCAGCACCTGTTCTTCTTCCACCCGCTGCTGCGCCTGTCGGTGCGCGAATACGCACAGGCCCGCGAAGAAGCGGTGGATGCGGCCGTGGTTGGCCAGCATGGCGCGAGCCGTCAGGCCTATGGCCGCCTGCTGTTGCAGCTGGGCGTGGCACCGCAGCCACACCTGGGCGTGGCCAGCGCCGCGCCGAACACCACCAGCCTCAAGCGTCGCCTGCTCTCGCTGCAGCCGCGCCGGGCCTGCCCGCGCATTCTGGCGATGGCACTGACCGCCGTCGTGGTGCTGGTGGGCGTGGCACCGATGCGGCTGGTCGCTGCGCCAGTGCCACCGGCACCGCCCGCGCCGCCGGCCGCACCGAAGGCCGTGGTGCCGCCGCCGCCGAAGGCTCCGAACGCGCCGCCCGCAGCGCCTTCGGCCGCGCGCGTTCCGGCCGTGCCGGTGGCGCCCGCGCCGCCTGCCGAGCCGGCCGATGTCGAGGCGCTGTCAGGCCCGGACGATGCCGATGTGGCGGTCGACGTGGATGTCGATGTGGATACCGACATGCACAGTGAACATTCGACTTCCCACACCACCTCCATCACCACCTACGGGCGCCTGGACCTCGGCAAGTCGCCGTCGCAGGCCTACGTGCTGGTCGATGGTGATTCGACCTTCGCCAATGGCGGCATCGACGATGTAACGGTGGCCCGCAGGCAGCTCGGCAAGGGGCCGGCGCTGTGGTTCCGCCAGGGCGACAAGCGCTATGTGGTGCGCGACCCGATGCTGATCCAGACCCTGCAGCGCGCCTACAGCGGCGCCGCAGACCTCGGTCGCCAGCAGAGCGAACTGGGCCGCCAGCAGAGTGCGCTGGGTCGCCAGCAGGGCGAACTCGGCAGGCAGATGGGCGAGATGGGCCGCCTGCAGGGCGAGGAGGCGCGTCGCATCGCACTGGCCGCCACCGAGGCTGCGCGCAGCGCGATGGCCGCGCATGACATCAACCGCGAAGCGGCGGCGGAAGCGGCGAAGGCGGCGCGCGGTGCGGCCCACGATGCGGCTGCTGCCGCGGAAGCGGTGAAGGCGGTGCGTGGCTTGACCGTAGACGTGGCCGGTGTGCGTGAGGCGGCGCGCAGCGTGACCAACGACATGGCGGGCGCGCGTGAGGCCGCCGCCGAGGCACGTCGTGCGATGCAGGAAGCCCGCAGCGAGGCCGCGCAATCCGGCCGCACCCGTGACATGCAGCGCCTGGCCAGCCAGCAGTCTGAACTGGCCAGCCGACAGGCGGCACTGGGCAGCCAACAGGCCGCGTTGGGCGAGCGTCAGGCACGCGTGCATGCGCAGGCGTCGCAGCAGGCACAGCAGGTGATCGCGCGCGCACTGGCCAGCGGCAAGGCCGAGCGCCTCTGAGCGGTAGTGCCGGCCGCTGGCCGGCAATGTAGGGTGCCGGCCAGCGGCCGGCACTACCCTGAGGCGATCAACCGCAGCTGGCGCGCTCGATGCGGTTCTGCGCATCCACCTGCACGGTCACGCGGTCCTGGCGGAAGTCCATGGTCACCGCCATGCCCGGCTTGACCACCCGTGCACCGCGCGCGCCGCTGTCAGCCACCAGTTTCTTGATCGTGGCTTCGTCGGCGGTCTTGCCGGTGAAGGCATCCAGCGCCTCCGGCCTGCATTCGTGCGCGGCATCGGCCACGGGCGCTGGCGCGGGATCGTGGGTGGTGCTGCTGCCGGCGTGACTGCAGGCGGCCAAGGGCAGGATGGCGAGCAGGACCAGGGGATTGAGGCGCATCGTCGGGCTCCAGGCATGGATGGTGGCGGCAGTGTCACCGCTGCCACCGTCAGGCTGCGTCAACGCCTACTGCCCGACCAGCGCCAGGGTTTCGCGCTCACGTTGTTCTTCCCGTACCAGCCGCTGCAGCAGCAGGGCCAGGGTCACCACGTCCTGGTGGTTGTGGTCGGCCACCCGGCGCAGGTTCACCGCGTCGCCGCCGCGCAGGAAGCGCAGCCATGCGCCCGGCGCTTCAGAACCGGGCAGGTCGTCCTCGCGCACCACGCGCAGCAGCTGGCGCTCGATGGTGGACAGCTTGCAGTTCTCCCACGTGCCGCGATAGCGGCGACGGGTCGGATAGAGCAGGTCGACGTGATCCAGCGCGCTGATCGGGCAGCGCTGGCGGGCCAGCCGGTAGCGCGCCTTCAGCAGCGGCGCATCGTAGCTGCGGCCGTTGTAGCTGCAGAACACGGTGGACGGCTGCAGCCAGCGGGCGAAGGTGGCCAGCATCGCGTCCTCGGCGGCCATCGTGGCCATCAACAATTGGCGGATGCGCAGGCCTTCGCCGCGTTGCGGGCACGCATGCCAGTCGGCGGCCCCGATCATGAAGGCGCGGGTGCCGGTGCCGCCGGCCAGGCCGGTGGTCTCGGTATCGAAGAACAGCAGGTCGAGCGGGGATACGTGTTCGCCTTCGCGGCGGGCGAAATCCAGTGACAGCGGCTGTGCCGGAATGGGCTGCGGCTGCAGCGATTCGATCAGGAACAGGCCCGGTGCGATCTCCTCACCGGGCAGCTGGCGATCCTGCGCGCTGGCGCGTGCCGGCGCGGCTCCACCCCGCGAACGCAGGCCGAGCAGGCGATGCAGGCTGCCCACTTCCGGCCGACGCAGCGGTGCGGGTGCCGGTGTGGAGGCCGCTGCACCGGTCGGCTTGTGGCGGATTTCCTGTTCGACCCAGGCGAACACCGAACGCTCGGCCGGTGGTTGCCGCGCATCGTTGGCGGCAACCGGTGCCGCAGGTGCTGCGGGCGGCGGCTCGGGCGCAGCCGGCGTGACTGCCTTCGGGTCACCGGCCTGCTTCCGCAGCAGGCGCAGCTTGTCCAGGCTCAGGCTCACGGGGCCAGCAGCTCCATCGGGTCGCGGGTGGTCACCACCACGTCGGGCACGTGCTGGCAGGCCTCGGCATCGAACAGGTCCAGCACACGCAGCGCCAGCGCGCGCGGCGAGGTGTCATCCTCTTCCTGCGCGGCCAGCACCGGGCCGACACAGGCCGGGCAGCCGGCCTTGCAGTCGCAGCGCTGCACCAGTTCGCGCGCGCGCTGTACCAGCTCGGCCTGGCGCTGCCACAGCGGTTCGCTCAGGCCGACGCCGCCGGGGAAGTTGTCGTACAGATACACGGTGGGCACGAACTCCTGCAGCAGTTCCACCACACCGGGATCACCTTCGCTGCCACGCAGCTGGCCACGGCCGCTCTGGTCGGCAATCGCGAACCAGGCACCATCGCCGTTGCCCACGGACTTCTGCAGGTCGCGCGCATCGGCCATCACCGCCACGGTGGCGACGATGTGCAGCGCATACGCGGCGCCGAGGAAGCCATCCAGCGCATCCTGCTTGCTGGCGAACGCGCGCAGCAGCAGCGCCTGCGGCAGCTGCCACCACACCGCAGTGGTGTGCAGTTCCTGGTCGGGCAGGTTCACCGGGCCGTAGCCGATGTTCTCGTGGGTGTAGTAGCGGATCTTCTTGTAGCCGGCCACGCGGCGCACCACGTGCACTTCGCCATGATGCGAATCCCCCCGGCCGGCCACGCCGCCGTCGAAGCGGTCCAGCACCTTGAGCTTGGTGAAGTCGATGCTGTCGGTGTAGTAATCCACATGCGTGCGGGTGACATAGGCCTTGCGGCCGTCCCAGTCGAGCGTCTCCACCTGGTAGGGCGTGGACTGCACCATGTGGATGGCACCTTCATACAGGGTGAGTGCGGCAGCGGAATAGTCGACCTCGGCGATGATCTGCTGGCGGCCATCGCTGCGATCGACCACCACGAAGTTGCCGTCGGCCACCGCGCGCAAGCTGACCGCGTTGGCCGGATAGCTGTCGGCAATCCATTCCCAGCGTTCGCCTTCGCGATGGATCACCTCGGTTTCGGCCAGCGCTTCCAGGAACACTTCCGGGTCGATCGGGCCGAAGCCATCGCCGACCCGGAACGGCAGCTCGAAGGCTGCGCAGCGGATGTGGTCGAACAGGATCAGTGGCTGGTCCGGCGCGATGCGCGCGTGCTCGGGCGAAGCCTCGGCGAAGAAGTCCGGATGCCGCACCACGTACTGGTCCAGCGGCTGCGAACTAGCCACCATCACCCCAAGCGCCGGCTGCTGGCGGCGGCCGGCGCGGCCGAAGCGCTGCCAGGTGGCGGCCACGCTGCCGGGGTAGCCGTTGAGGATGACCACGTCCAGGCTGCCGATATCCACGCCCAGCTCCAGCGCCGAGGTGCTGACGATGCCGTCGATGTTGCCGGCGCGCATCGCACGCTCGGTCTCGCGGCGCTCGGTGGGCAGGTAGCCGCCACGGTAGGCGCGGATGCGCGGCGGCTTGCGCGGGTCGTGGTCGAAGATGTCCTTCAGGTACTTGGTCAGCACCTCGACCATCAAGCGGGTCTGCGCGAACACCAGGGTCTTCAGCCCGGACTTGATCGCGATGCGCGCGATGCGGTTGCTCTGCGAGCGTGCCGAGGCGCGCAGGCCCAGGTCCGGATTGATCACCGGCGGGTTCCACAGCAGCACCTGCTTGGGTCCGCTGGGCGCGCCGGATTCGGTGATGGCGGTGACCGGTGCCTCGATGAGCGCCTCGGCATGGGCCTGCGGGTTGCCGATGGTGGCCGAGCACAGGATGAACTGCGGTTGCACGCCGTAGAACGCGCAGATGCGCTTGAGCCGGCGCAGCACGTTGGTGACATGGCTGCCGAACACGCCGCGATAGGTGTGCACCTCGTCGATGACGATGTAGCGCAGGTTCTCGAAGAACTGCGCCCACTTGGTGTGATGCGGCAGGATCGCCTGGTGCAGCATGTCCGGGTTGGACACCACGATGTCGCCGTGCAGGCGGATGGCCTGGCGCGCATCGCCCGGGGTGTCGCCATCGAAGGTGAAGGCCTTCACCCCGAGGTCGCCGGCACGGTTGAGCTCCAGCAGCTCGGCCACCTGGTCCTGGGCCAGCGCCTTGGTCGGGAACAGGTACAGCGCCTTGGCCTTGTCCTGCATCGCTGCGCTGACCACCGGCAGGGTGTAGCACAGCGACTTGCCGCTGGCGGTGGGGGTGACGATGGCCACGTGCTCGCCGCGCTGGCTGGCGTCCCAGGCCTCGGCCTGGTGGCTGTAGAGCTGTTCGATGCCACGCGCCTTCAGGGCGGCAGCCAGGGCCGGCGGAACCGAATCGGGAATGGGCGCATAGCGGCCTTCGCGGCCGGGAATGGCAAAGCTGCCGGTGATGCGGTCCTGGTAGCGGCGCTGCAGGCGCGCGCTGAGCAGTGCGCCGTCGCGGGCGGGCAGGCCATCGCGGGTGGCGAGCTTCTGCTCGGCATCGGCGGTGCGCTTGGCGAGTTCGTAAGCCATGGAAAGTGGAGCCGGGACGGATTGCGAGGGGTCACATGGCACCACATTCACGTCTCAGGATGTGAGACACCGCACACGGAGCGCGTGAATCGTTCAGTGCTCCCGTCCCGTGGTATCGCCGCATCTCCCCTGGCTGAACAGCTGCCAGGGGAGCAACGAAATCTGAAGCCCGTATCCGTATCCTTGGGTGCTGGACGCAACCAACAGGGTGGATGGCTGTGGCACGACGTGGAACGCAGGGAGCCGTCCTGGCCAGCATGCTGCTGGCCGGTATCGCGCAGGCGCAGCAGGCCACGCCGGTAGCGGTGCCCGACCCAGCGCCCGAACCTCCTGCAGATGCGCCGGCGGCAACCACCGCGCCGATCTCCACCACCCTGCCGCAGGACAACGTCACCACCCTTGGCGAAGTGCGTGCGCTCAAGCCCGAAGACGAGCCGCTGGATCTGTACCGTTTCAAGAACCCGGTGAAGTTCGGCGACAACCGCTTCAGTCGCGACTGGAGCGAACCGCCGTCGCCGGAGCAGGTCAGCATGGGCGGTGGTTACATCATGATGGGCGTGGTCAAGGGTGTGATGGCGGCGGCCAAGGGGATCAACAAACTCACCGGCGGACCGGCGCAGATCCAGGCCGCCGTGGCGCGGCCACCGCCGGAGCTCAGTGCCGAACAGCAGCAGCGTGCGCTGCGGTTCTCCCAGGAGCAGGATGCCGGCGATGCACCGCCGGTGAAGTAGGCCGGTATATCCTGCCGGCTCCCCACCGGTAGTGCTGCCATGTTCCTGCGTTCGATCTGCCTGCTGGCCGCATCGCTGCCGGCGTCCGCCTTCGCTGATGGCATCGCCGGTGATGGCGCCTGCCGCAATGGCGCGTTTCCCTCTGAACAGAGCCGGTTCGCCCTGGCGCGGGTGGTCGATGCGCCCCGTCTGTACCTGCTTGGCGACATGGACGGCTGCCCGGCGAAGGGCGAACCGGCCTGCCGACAGCGCAGCTATGTGGTCAATGGCGATACCGTGGTGACCGGGCGTGATCTTGGCCGCTACCGCTGCGCGTTCTTCCCGAACAAGGTGGGTGGCAGTGCTGGCTGGGTGGACCGCAGCAAGCTGCAGGCGTTGCCGGTGGTCGTGCCGTCGCTGCAGGATTGGGCGGGCCACTGGAAGGACGGCGACAACGGCCTGCGCATCACCGTGCAGGGCGGGCAGCTGCATGTGGAGGGTGACGCCTACTGGCCCTCCGCCAACCCCACGCCGGAGCAGCGTCCCTACGGGCCGAACATGGGCCAGGTGGAAGCGCGCGCGGTGCCGCGTGGTGCCGATGTCGAGTTTGTAGAGGACACCTGCAAGGTGCGCGTGCATTCGCTGGGGGAGGTGCTGATCGTGGCCGACAACAGCGAATGCGGTGGCATGAACGTGCGCTTCAACGGCGTGTACCGGCGCGCCGGCACGCGTTGACCCCGCGGAAAGGCGCCAACCAAGGTTGGCATCTACCAGGGCAACCGGCCAGTAGATCCACGCCATGCGTGGATGATGTCCGCGATCCAATCGATGGGCTCAGCGTCGCCGTTCCAGCCACCACAGCAGCGATGCGCACAACACGAACGCCAGCCACCATGGCCAGCGTAGGCCTGCCACGGGTTGCATCACTGACGCGTCTGCCGGCGTTCTGGCGGCCAGTGCACGCGTGGTCGCATCGATCATCGCCTGCCGATGCAGCGTCGGTGCATCGTTCGGATCGAACACATAGCGCCAGACAACGCTGCCGCCATGCTGCAGGCGCTGCCAGCCTGCCTCACGGGGCCACCAGCCGACGCAGTGCAGCGTCGACGTCGCGCCATCGACGATCAGGGGTACATCGTCGCCACGCTTGTTGAAGACCTGCAGCGGCGCCTGCACACCGCACAGCGATTGTCGTTCGCCTGCCCAGCCGATCGGCTGCGGTGACCACAGCGCATCAGCGCTGCCCTGTGCACGTGCCAGCGTGGCCACCACGCCGCTCCACAGTTCGCCGTGGCGATCGTCGCGCCCGGCCAGTACCCAGCGCCAGCTGTCGGTCAGCGGCAGCAGGCCGATGCGGCCCTTGCCGGCAGCGCGCCAGCCACCGACAGCCTTGCCCGTGCCATCCTGCAGCAGGGCGGTGCTGCCCGGTGCCTGCAGCGCGAGTGCTTCCAGCGCAGGCAGGGGAGCATTGTGCGAGCTGCGGTCAGCCTCTTCGCCGTAGCCGGTTGGCAGCGTACCCGCGGCGAGCGGGCCACGCCGTGCAGCGAGGACCGCGCTGTCGCCGTCGCCGGGAAGTTCGAGGGTGCGGCTGCTTCCATCGCCCTGCACCGGCAGGCCCAGATCGCGGAGGCGCTGGCGCGCGCTGGCCGAAGGTGCGCCCGCACTGCGTACCAGCACGCCCAGTCCCTCGCGCAACGCCTGCCGCACGGCAGCCAGCTGGCCGGCACTCAATGCGGCCAGGCTGCGCTCGTCCAGCAACAGCAGATCGCTGCGCGCGAGTGACGCCGCATCCAGCGCGACCGCGCCATCTCCCACGCTGACACCCGCCCCGGTATCGGCCTGCACCTGCACGCGGATGCCGGCATCGGCCGCCCAACGCCGCAGGTACTTCAGCTCTGGACCCGGCGCACTGGCGCGCACCAGCAGGCGCAGCGGTGCGGCCGGCAGGGTCTGCTGCGGTACCGGTACGCTGTCCACCACATGGCCGTCGGCATCGAGCAGGCGCAGCTGGAACACGCTGCGGCCCTCGGCGCGGGCGATGCCGCTGAGCTTCACGCGCCCGTCCTCGGCAACGTCCGTGCGATCAACCACGCTGTCGGCGGGGTCAAGCAGCACTGCTTTCGCTTTGGCCGCGCCACGCGCCTGTGCCTGGACGTCAAAACGAGCACCGGGAGCGACATCGGCCGGTGGTTGCAGTGCGATCCAGCCGCGCGGCTCCGGTGCGGCCTGCCAACGTACATCCGGTGGCAGCAGCGCGTCACGGTCACGTGCGGCCAGGCCCGCACCGACCAGTGTCAGTGTGGACGCCGGATGCTGGCGCAGCGCGGTGGCCAGGTCGGGAACGCGCTGTGCGCCGGGAATGTCGGCAGCTTCGGGCAAAAGCAACAGCGGGCCTTCGCTGGCCGGGAGCGCGCCGGCCTTGCCGGCATCGGTTCCGAGCACGACCAGCCCGCCTGCGGGTTGCTGGCGGGTGGGCGGTACCAGGCAGAAATACAGCAGCGCGGCGACGATGATCTGCAGTGCGATCAAGATCCACCGGCGGCCGGGGTGCGCGGTGTCTCCACGCAGCTGGCGCACGCTGGCGATGACCACGATCAGGGCGAGTGCCAGCGCAATCCACAGGTTCACAGCGGAGGCGTTCATGGCTGCGCCTCCAGCGCATCAAGGTACCGCTGCCCCATCGCATCGGCGGCACTGCGCCGCATCACCTGCGGCAGCGGACGCTGCAGCGCCCGCCACAACTGTGCACGCAGGCGCTGGCGACAGTCGTGGCAACCGGGCTCGATGCGCAGCTGCTCGATGGCCGCAGCCAGATCGAGTGCATCGGGCAGGTAGGCCGCGTTGCGCTGCTGCCAGGTCGCGAGCGCGTCCAGATCCGGCGCGCCGGTGTCGTCGCCGAGACGCTGCCAGGCTTCGACGATGGCCGGATCGGGCGGGGTGCGGGCGGCCAGCGGCAGTTCACGACTGGCCAGCCCGGCACGGTCACCGCCGAGGCGGCGGCCTTCATCGATCGGTGGCAGCTCCGGTCCGACACGGGCCAGATAGATGCGCTCGGCCTGCTGCACCTGCTTGATGAAGCCCAATGCCTTGTAGGCAAACGGAAGCGCCTGCTCCGGTCGGCCCTGGCGCAGCTCGCCTTCGGCCGACCACATCTGGTCAAGCGCCGCCTTCAGCGTGGCACGGGTCTGCGGATCGAGCAGAGTGGCCGCCTCGGCATGGTCATGGGTGTGTCCATATTCCGAGAGCACGTCGGTGGCGCTGCCGAACACCGGCGGCGTATCGGCATTGGTCGCCTTGCCGCCGTGATCGTGGTCATGCTCATCGTGCGCTCCGGCCTCGGCGCCATGGTCGTGATCGTCGTCGTGATCGTGGTCGTCTGCGGCGGGCGTATCGCTGGTGGGCGTATCGCTGGTGGGCAGGTCGCTGGTCGGCGGTGGCTTCGGCGCACCTTCGCTTTCCTCACCCAGGAACTGGCCGTAGCGCAGGCGCAGGATACGCTGGTCGACACCGATCGCATCGCTGCGCTTCACGAAGTCCTCGGCGGCCAGGCTGCGTCGTTGCCGGATCAGCGCTTCGGCATCGATGATGATCTGCCGCTGGCTGCGGAAGTAGGCCGGCAGGGTCTTCTTGATGCGGCCTTCCAGCTCTGCACCGAGTGTGACTTCGGTGCTGGGCAGGCGCAGGATCACGCTGCTGCTGCGCCCGGTCTGCGGCGTGGGCGCATGGTTGTCGCGCACTTCCAGCTGGGCGATGACATCGTTGCCGGGCTGTGCGCCCAGCGCAGCAAGATCAAGGGTGTGGGCGAAACGCCGCGCGGTGGCTTCGCCGCTGCCGGCAAGCGTGACGCTGCGCTTCACGAAGGTGATGTTCTCACCGCTGCCCTGGGTGGTGGTGATCGACAGCGTTGCCTGCGCCGCGACACCGTAATCGTCGCTGGCCTCGAAGCGCAGCGCCCATTGCCGTTGCCCGGGCGTGCCCAGCACCAGGCTGGCGGCCGGCTCCAGCACGCGCACGCTGGGCGCGCGGTCGGCCACTACATCCAGCCGATGCAGGCGGGTTTCGGCCAGCGCCGGTTCGCTCACCACGCGGTACAGCACCGGTGTGCGTGCCACATCCTGCGCCTGCCACTGACCTTCGTGCTCGCTCAGCTGCAACCGTCGACCATCGTGGAACTGCAGCCATGCCTTGGCCGGTGCGTGGTCGAAGCGCAACGACCACGACAGCCGGCTGTCGGCGGCGACCTTGGCATCCAGTGCGTTCTGGGTGAGCGTGGACTGGCCGGTATAAGCCGGTGCGTCGATGCGCAGGCGGGTGGACTGCAGGTGCAGTGGGCCCGCGGCAGCCGTACTGCCTGGTGCCGACGTGCGAGCAGGCGCGGAACCGGGATTCGAACGTGGCCAGCCGACTGCCAGTGCAACGATGGCCAGGCCTGCGATCCCGCACAACGCCAATGCCCCACGCGGCCAGCGCGGACGCAGTTCCGGCATCGCGCGTTCAAGCGTGGCCAGCACATGCACACGCTGGCGCTGCTGCAGCGGATTGAGCGTGGTGGCGTCGGCGAACAGCAGATCGGCGCTGTCTTCGCTCGTACCGCTGCCATCGAGTTGGCGCTGCAGCCACTGGCGGTCCAGCTGGCGGGCACGTGCAGTGGCGAAGGCCGCGCAGGCGAGCAGGCTGACCGTGGCGACCACGCAGGCGATATCGAAACCGGACAGCCGCAGTGCGAGCGCCGTCGCAGCCAGCGCCCACGGCAGGCCCAGCAGCAGGGTGATGGCGGCGCGGCGACGACGCGCACGTTGCCAGGCATGCTGCAGCGTCTTCATGCGATCGCCCTGCGCCGCGCGCTGCTGGCCATCCAGCGTTCCAGTGCGAACAGCAGCACCATTGCCAGCAGAAGCCACGCCGTGGGCTCACGCACCGGCGATGCTGCGGCGGGCAGTGCAATCTGGCGCGGCGCCTGGTCCTGTGCATCGCCCACGCGTGGCGACGGCGGCGGCTGCAGGGCCAGCAGCAGGGAACGCGGCAGCTGTGGATCGCGCAGCGCGGTGTTGCTGGCGGCATCCCAATCACCCGGTAGTGACAGCAGGCGGCCAAGGCCGACACGTTGCTGCCACAACAGCGGCACGCCTTCGGCGCTGCGCAGCAGGACCTGGGCTTCCGTGGCGGGCTTGGCGGCGATCAGCACACTGCCGCCGTCGCGCAGCCAGGCCTGCCAGTTCGCCGGCAGTGCGTCGTTGCGGCTCCATACGCCGATCTCGCCGCGTTCGGGCAGGGCATCCGCCACCAGAGGAGCGAGCGGCGCCTGCACGCCCCACGCGCGCTGCAGTGCATTCAACCAGTGCTGCGCAGCGGCCGAAGCATCGCTGTGCACGCGCAGGCGCGGCGACGTTGCGGCACGCGGTTGCGCAGTGACCGGCATCGGCTGCGTGTGCCATTGCACCTCACGCGACAGCTGCAGGCGGGCGCCATCCAGGCCGGGCAGGGGATCGGGAACGTGCACGGTCAATGCGGTGCCAACGGGCAGCTGCGTGTCCAGTTCGCGCAGCAGGCTGGGCAGGGATGCGCTGGCTGCGGGGGGCGCCTGATCAATGGCCGGGAAGCCGGGTGCCAGCCAATGCCAGTTGCCATCCTTGGCCGTGCCACGCAGCGCCGTGGCATCCAGTCCCGGGGCCACCACCGTCCACGCACTGGGGGCCGGCACGGGGCCGGTCAACGCAGGCCGTGCCAGCAACAAGGCCAGCGCGGCCAGCAACAGCAGGCGCACCAGCAGCAACGGCCAGTCATCGAAGCGGATGCGCTGGCGTGGCCGGATCTGTGCGCGCAACCAGCGCAGCGCGGCGAAATCCAGCGGTGTGTACGGATGGCGGCGGGCGAGGTGGATCAGCAGCGGCAGCAGCCATGCGGCGAGCGCGGCCAGACCCAATGGGAACAGCAGGGTCATGCACCGCCCCCACGGCCAAACAGCGCCTGCAGTGGTTGGTCCAGCGGCTGGTCGAGCCAGCCGGTGGCACTGGCGATGCCGCTGGCCTGCAGGCGCGACTGCAATGCGGTACGTGCGTCAGCGAAGCGCTGCAGGTAGTCGGTGCGGATCGCCGCGCCATCGCCCAGCAGTTCCTCGCCGGTCTCCGGATCGCGGAAGCGGTGGCTGGCGTCGAATGGGAAGTCGCGTTCGTCGGCAGTCAGGATCTGCAGCAGGGCCACTTCGCGGCGCGCGCTGGCCAGTTGTTCCAGCAGCACGATGCCGGCTTCATCAAAGCCATCGCCAATGGCCAGCAGTATGTCGCCCGGACGCACGCGCTCCCACAGCGGGCGCAGGCGATCGGCCGCAGGCCAGCCACCGCGCGCCTGCAGCGCATGAAGTTGCAGATGCACGCGGTCACGCTGGCGTGCGCCGTTCGCTGCGGGCACCAGTTGCAGTCCATCGCCGTTGATCGCCAGCAGGCCGAAACGGTCGCCCTGCTGCAGGGCCAGTTCGACCACGCAGGCGGCCACGCCGCGCATGTGGTCCAGGCGCGTGCGCTGTGGTGCCGCGCGATCGGCCTGGCCGGCCGAGGCGGTGGCATCGAGCAGCAGCCAGACCGTGATCGGGCTTTCGCGTTCGGATTCGCGCACGAAGAAGCGGTCCGAGCGTGCATACAGCTTCCAGTCGATCTGGCGCAGTTCGTCGCCCGGCTCGTAGGCCCGGTACTGAGCGAACTCCAGGCCGGCACCGCGGCTGCGGCTGGCGTGCTGGCCGATGCCGCTTGCGCCGCTCGCCAGGCGCGGCCGCAACCGCAGCAGGCGCAGGCGCGCACGCAGTTCCGGTGGCAACGTCAGCGGGGCACCTGCGTTCACGCGTGGCTCAACCCGGGAACGGCACGGCCTGCAGCAGGGCGGCGACCACGTCGTCGGCACGCTTCTGCTCGGCCTCGGCGGCGAAAGACAGCAGCAGGCGATGGCGCATCACCGGTGCGGCCAGTGCCTGCACATCCTCGCGGGTGGCGGCGAAGCGGCCCTGCAGCAGTGCGCGTGCCTTCGCCGCCAGCACCAGCGACTGCCCGGCGCGCGGGCCCGCACCCCATTTCACCCACTGGTTGATCGCCGCGGGTGCGCCTTCGCCTGGGCGGCTGGCGCGAACCAGGCGGGTGATCCAGGCGAGCACATCAGGGCTGACATGCACCTGGCGTACTGCGGCCTGCAGCGCGATCACCGCTTCGGCATCCATCACCTTCGGCACCGCGTCGGTGGCACCGCCGGTGGTCTGTTCCAGGATCTGCCGTTCCTCGTCTTCGCTGGGGTAATCCACCAGCACGTGCAGCAGGAAGCGGTCCAGCTGTGCTTCCGGCAGCGGGTAGGTACCGGCCTGCTCGATCGGATTCTGCGTAGCCAGCACGAAGAATGGCGCGGGCAATGCGTAGGTGGTGCCGGCGTAGCTGACCGTGCGTTCCTGCATCGCTTCCAGCAGCGCGGCCTGGGTCTTGGGCGGGGTGCGGTTGAGTTCGTCTGCGAGCAGCAGGTGGGTGAAGATCGGGCCCTGCTGGAAACGGAAGTGGCGATGGCCGGTGCCGTGGTCTTCCTCCAGCAGCTCGGTGCCGAGGATGTCGCTGGGCATCAGGTCCGGGGTGAACTGCACGCGCCGGAACTGCAGTTCCAGCGCCTGCCCGAGCGAGCGCACCAGCAGGGTCTTGCCGAGCCCGGGCGCACCTTCCAGCAGGCAGTGGCCGCCGGCCAGCAGGCCGATCAACAGCTGCTCGACCACGGTGTTCTGGCCCACCACGGCGCGTGCAAGCGCGGCGCGCAGCGCATCCAGGCGCGGCAGCAGGGAGTCGAGGTCAGCGGTGGTCATGGGCGTGCAGGTCCTATCAATTGTTCAACGCGTACATCACGATGTTGACGCCGAAGCGGGTGTTGTCTTCGGCCAGGAAACGCTTGTTGCGCCAGTCGTAGTCCCACTCGCAGCCGTAGTCCTTGTTGCTGTAGAGCAGGCCCAGGCGGCCATCGACCTCGATGCCCTTCAGATAGTCGTGCACCAGGTCGTCGCCCCAGCCGTTGAGTTCGAAGCTGGTGGCGGGCGGGCCATCGGGGAAGCGGAAGAAGCTGCGGTACAGCGGGTGGCTGTTGGGCAGCTTCTGCAGTGCCTTGGGACCAAACAGGCGACCCATCTGCGCCTCGAACGAGGTGGCGAACAGGCCGTCGATATCATGATTGCAGTCGTCGACGAAGACGAAGCCGCCATTGCGCACGTAGCGCACGAAGTTCTGCCGCTCGGCGGCATTGAACTCCACCAGTGTGTGCCCGGCCAGGTAGCAGAACGGCGCTTCCAGCATGCGCGGGTCGGCCAGCGCCACCACGTGCTCCTGCGGATCCACGCGCAGCGAGGTGTAGTCGATCAGCGAGGTGATCAGGTTGGACGGCATGCGCGCGTCCACATCCCAGTCGCCGGAGTCGTACTGCAGGCGGGTGAACCAGAAGTCGTAGCGCGAACTGCGCGGGCCTGACTGCGCCAAGGCCGGCAGCGCCGCCGCCGAAGCGGCAGCGGCCAACCAGCGCAGGCAGGCCCGGCGATCCATCAGACCGCGTCGGACAGCGAGGTGAAGGTGAAATCGCGCAGCTTCATCGGCGGGATCATCATCACGTAGCTGGATTCATCACCGGCCACGCGCACCGGCTTGCCCAGCTCTTCGATGTTGTTGAGCATGATCACCGGCGATTCGTTGAAGCGGAAGTTCTTCACCGGGTGCTTGATCTGGCCGTTCTCGATGTAGAAGGTGCCGTCGCGGGTGAGGCCGGTCAGCAGCACGGTCTGCGGATCGACCATGCGGATGTACCAGGTACGGGTGACCAGGATGCCCTTCTGGGTGCCGCGCACCAGCTCGGCGGTGCTCTTGTCGCCACCGCTCATCAGCAGGTTGCCCGGCGTTGCCTTGGCGGTCTTGCCTTGCTTCTGCGCCCAGAAGCGTGAGTAGTCCAGGTTGGCGATCTTGCCGTTCTCGATGATGGCCATGCGCTCGCGTGGCATGCCTTCGCCGTCCCACGGCAGCACCGGTGCGTCCGGGTGCCACGGATCGGCAATCATGGTCACGCGCGGGTCGTAGACCTGCTCGCCCAGTTTGTTGCCACCGCCCTTCTTCGACAGGAAGCTGCGGCCTTCATCGGCCGAGCGTGCGCTGAAGAAGTTCATCATGAAGCTGATCAGGCCCGCGGCCGCGGCCGGTTCCAGGATCACCGTGTACTTGCCCGGCTCCAGCGCCTTGGCTTCGGCCGATTCGGTGGCCTTGCGCATGGCGATGCGGATGTCCTGGTCAGCCTTGAAGTCGGCGGCATCCTTCAGGTTGCGGCCGACCCAGCCCGAACCGCGGCCATCTTCGGTACGCACGGTGCAGGTGTAGTCGAAGTTGGTGGTGCGCTGGTAGGCGAAGTTGCCGTTGCTGTTGGCGGTGGCCTGGAAGCCCTGGCCGTCCTCGAGGAAGCCGGCGGCGATCAGGCCGTGGCCACGGCACGGGGCGATCGAATCGGCGGCGACCTTGGCGCGGAAGGCCGGATCGATCGCTGCAGTGGATTCGCTGAAGGTCGGGCTGGCGCGATAGCTCTGCTTGCCGATGGCCGGCATGAACTCCGGGTTCTCCGGCGCCAGGCGCGCCAGGTCTTCGGCGCGGCGTACCACGCGCTCCAGCGCGGCATCGTCGAACTCGTTGATCGAGGCGGTACCCACGCGCTTGCCGAAGGCGACGGTGACCGCCAGCTCGGTGTTGTCGACGATGCCGCTGGTTGAGACGTTGTTCAGCGCGAAACGGATGTTGCCGCTGATCGCGCCGGCCAGCACGGCGGTGCATTCGTCGGCCTTGGACAGGGCGATGACCTTGTCGAGGATGGCCTTGGCCTGGGCTTCGGTGAAGATACTCATGGTGTAAGGGCTCCTGACCGATCAGCCGAGGCTGCGTGCGGTGTTGATGACGTTGATGCCGTTGAAGCGCGCGGTCGACGAACCGTGCGAGACCGCCGAAACCTGGCCCGGCTGGCCCTTGCCGTCGAAGAACGAACCGCCCAGGCGGTAGTCACTCTCGTCGGCCACGGCGGTGCAGGCGTTCCAGAACTCCGGTGTGCGGATCTGGTAGGCCACGTCTTCCAGCATGCGGGTGATCTGGCCGTTCTTGATCTCGTAGAACAGCTGGCCGCCGAACTGCGCGTTGTAGCGCTGCTGGTCGATCGAGAACGAACCATCACCGATGATGTAGATGCCGTTCTCCACGTCCTTGATCAGGTCCGGCACGCTCAGCGGCTTCTTGCCCGGTGCCATCGACACGTTGGCCATGCGCTGGAACTGCACGCTGGACCACGAGTCGGCATAGCAGCAGCCGTCGGACTCGGTCTTGCCGAGGATGTGGGCCTGGTCGCGGATGGTCTGGTAATCCACCAGCTTGCCGTTGCTGATCAGGTCCCAGCGCTTGCACTTCACGCCTTCGTCGTCGTACGCCACCGCGCCGAGGCTGCCCGGCTGGGTCTTGTCGGCGAAGATGTTGACCAGCTCGCTGCCGTACTGGAAATGCTGCTCGCGCTTGTCCAGGGTGGCGAAGCTGGTGCCGGCGTAGTTGGCTTCGTAGCCGAGCACGCGGTCCAGTTCCAGCGGGTGGCCGATCGATTCGTGGATGGTCAGCCAGGTGTGCGACGGGTCGAGCACCAGATCGTACTTGCCCGGCTTCACCGACGGGGCCTTCAGCTTTTCCTGTGCCTGCTTGGCGGCGGCGATGGCATCTTCCTTCATGTTGTAGGAAGAGCTGTAGTTGACCACGCCATTCGGGCTGACCACCTTGCCGGCAGCCGCGCCGTCCAGATACTCGTAGCCCAGGCCCATCGGCGAGGACAGGCCTTCGCGGGTACGGAACTTGCCGCTGGACTTGTCGATGGCGGTGATCGTCATCGGTGCCCAGATGCGGTGCACGTCCTGGTCGATATAGGAACCATCGGTGGAGGCGAAGTACTTCTGCTCGTTGACCAGGAACAGCATCGAATTGACGAAGCTGGCGCCGGCGCCCATCGCCGCAGCGTTGACGTCCAGCAGCAGGCCGACCTTGTCCTTGATCGGCACTTCCATCGCATTCTTGCGGATTGGCGTGCGCCAGCTCACCTCACCCACGCCCGGCGCCTTGGCCAGCTGTACCGGTGCGGTCTGCACGCCGGCATTGGCCTTGGCGATTGCTGCGGCCTGCTGCGCGGCCTTGGCTACATCGGCCGTACCCAGCGCATTGGTGGCGGCGAAGCCCCAGGCACCGTTGACGATTACGCGGATGCCCACGCCGGTGGACTCGGTGTTCACCACGTTCTGCACCTTGTCCTCGCGGGTGATCACGAACTGCCGCAGGTAGCGGCCGATGCGCACGTCGCAGTAGGTGGCACCGGCCTGGCGGGCAGCGGCCAGCGCCGCATCGGCCAGGCGCTTCTTCAGCCCCAGGTCCAGCGTGCTCTGCAGTTGTTCGGCGGCAATCGCCTTGCCGAAGAAGGAAGGCACGATCAGCCCGCCCGCGGTAAGCCCGGTCAGGGCCAGGAAGTCACGTCTTTGCAAGGCTGCTCTCCATGTCGAAGGATGGGTGGCTCAAGCGCCGAGACTGCGCGCGGTGTTGATGATGTTGATGCCGTTGAAGCGGGTGGTGGACGAACCGTGCGAGACCGCCGAGACCTGGCCGGGCTGGCCCTTGCCGTCGAAGAACGAACCGCCCAGGCGGAAGTCACGCTCGTCGCAGATCGCAGTGCAGGCATTCCAGAATTCCGGCGTACGGATCTGGTAGGCCGCATCCTCGACCATGCCGGCGATCTTTCCGTCCTTGATCTGGTAGTACAGCTGGCCGCCGAACTGCGCGTTGTAGCGCTGCTGGTCGATCGAATACGACCCACGGCCGTGGATGTAGATGCCGTTCTCCACGTCCTTGATCATGTCTTCGACGCTGAGCGGCTTTTTGCCCGGCGCCAGCGAGACATTGGCCATGCGCTGGAACTGCACGCTGGACCAGGAATCGGCGTAACTGCAGCCATGCGAGGCATCGCGGCCGAGGATGTGGGCCTCATCGCGGGTGGCCTGGTAATCGACCAGGATGCCGTCGCGCACCAGATCCCAGCGCTGGGTCTTCACGCCTTCGTCGTCGTAGCCGACCGCACCGAGGCTGCCCGGTTGGGTCTTGTCGGCGAAGAAGGTGACGATGTCGCTGCCCCAGCGGAAACCGGCATCGCGCTTGTCCAGCGTGGCGAAGCTGGTGCCGGCGTAGTTGGCTTCGTAGCCGAGCACGCGGTCCAGCTCCAACGGGTGGCCAACGTTCTCGTGGATGGTCAGGAACAGGTTGGACGGGTCCAGCACCAGGTCGTACTTGCCCGGCTTCACCGACGGCGCCTTCAGTTTCTCGCGCGCGTGGCGGGCGGCGGCGATGGCGTCCTCGACCGGGTCGTAGGAATCGCGGTAGGCGGTGATGCCACCGGGCAGCTGCACCTTGCCGCGCGCATCGCCATCGAGGAACTCGTAGCCCATGCCCATCGGCGAGGACAGGCCGGCACGAGTGCGGAACCTGCCGCTGGCCTTGTCGATGGCGGTGGCAGTGAACGGCAGCCAGATGCGATGGATGTCCTGGTCGATGAACGAGCCGTCGCTGGAGGCGAAGTACTTCTGTTCATTGACCAGGAACAGGGTGGAATTGATGTAGTCGGCGCCCGCATTCAGCGCGGCGGCGTTGAGCGCCAGCAGCAGCTCGACCTTGTCCTGGATCGGCACCGCCATCGCGTTCCTGCGCACCGGGGTCTGCCAGCGCACCTCGCCCACCGACGGCGTCGGTGCCAGCTGCACCGGCCGGGTCTGGATGCCGGCGTTGGCGCGGGCAATCGCTGCGGCCTGCTCGACCGCCGCGCGCACGGCAGCCTCGGTCTGCTGGTGGGTGGCAGCGAAGCCCCAGGCGCCGTTGACGATCACCCGCACGCCGATACCGGACGATTCGCGGTTGGTCACATTGCCGACCTGGTGCTCGCGGGTGATGACCGACTGGTTGAGATAGCGGCCGATGCGCACGTCGCAGTAGCTGGCCTTGGCTGTGCGTGCGGCGGCGAGCGCAACGTCCGCCAGGCGTCTGCGCTGGGCGGTATCGACCGGGGCGAGCAGCTGCTCGGCGGCGATGGCACGGGAATGCGGCAGCAGCAGGCCCGCCAGGCCCAGACCGGAAAAAGCCAGGAACTCACGTCGTTGCACAGCGTTTCTCTCTCTCGCTTGCGTGCGGTTGGCAACGGGCCGGACCGATCACGTCAACTCCTCGACTTTCGCCAGCGCGGCGCGTCCGGGCAAGTGACTGCAGTCATGGTTGGGTGGGTTTCGGCAGGGCTTGCAGCCCCGCACCTGCTCAATGCAACGGCAACGGCAACGGCAACGGCAACGGCCAAAGCCAGAGCGGCATTCCGTGGGTTGGTGGGGCGGTGTCGGACTGCGGGGACGCCGCAAGTACGTCCCTGTAGGCTTGGCAGCCGCATCCATGCGGCT
>NZ_JASJSQ010000030.1:0-47600 GCF_030236855.1 Stenotrophomonas maltophilia group sp. Smal13 | reverse complement strand
CCCGCTCTGGTAGGTGCCAACCTTGGTTGGCACATTTACAGTCGAACATGGGACGACCCCGCCGAAGAGCAGCTTGCCGCACACGCCCACCGGCGCTAGCGTGCGACGGTCTTCCCTTCGGAATCCCGCCCGTGACCCTGCCCGCTTCCCGTCGACGCTTCCTGCAACTGGCTGGTGCTGGCCTCGCCGTCGCCGGCACCGGCCTACCGCAGCTCGGCCATGCCCAACCCGCGACAGCCGCCGCCCCAGCCCCTGCCGAAGGCGCCGTACTACTGAACTTCAACGAATGCCCGTACGGCCCCTCGCCCGCCGCCCAGCAGGCGGCGCGCGACAGCATCGCCAGCTGCGGCCGCTACCGCTTCGCTCTGGCGGAACAGGTTCGCGATGCCTTCATCGAACAGGCGCGCATCCCAGCTGATCACGTGCGGCTGTATCCGGGTTCCAGCGAGCCGCTGAACCGCGCCGCCGTGCTATGGACCGGCCCGCAGGCGGGGCTGGTGGTGGCCGACCCGACCTTCGAGACGCTCGGCGAGGTCGCCGCCGCACACGGTGCACACGTGCAGAAAGTGCCGCTGCGCGAGGACGGTGCACACGACCTGCGTGCGATGGTCGCCGCCGCACACGCACGCCCGACCGGGCTGCTGTATGTGTGCAACCCCAACAACCCGACCGGCTCGATCAGCCCACCGGATGAGCTCGCCTGGCTGCTGGCCCACAAGCCCGCTTCCACCCGCGTGCTGTTGGACGAGGCGTATCTGCAGTACAGCGAACAGCCGAGCCTGATCGCGCAGGTGGCGCAGCGCGATGACCTGATCGTGTTGCGCACATTCTCCAAGCTATATGGTATGGCCGGCCTGCGCCTGGGCGTGGCGACCGCACATCCCGACCGCCTGCGCGAACTGGCCAGCCTGGGCGACAACCCGCTGCCGGTGCCGGCGCTGGCGGCGGCACTGACCAGCCTGCGCGATCCGCAGTTGATTCCACAGCGCCGCCTGCAGAATGCCAAGGTGCGCCAGGCCACCATCGCATGGCTGGGCAAGCGTGGTTTCAGCTGCGTGCCGTCGGAAGCGAACTGCTTCGTGGTCGACGTGCAACGCGATGGCAGCGCGTTCGCCAAGGCGATGGCGGACAACGGCGTGGTGATCGGACGCAGCTGGCCGATCTGGCCACAGCGCGTGCGCGTGACCGTCGGCACCGAAGAGGAAATGGCGGCGTTCCGCCGCGCGTTCGCAAAGGTGGCCGGCGTGCCGGCCTGATCCTGTTGGTGGGGGCGAACCTTGGTTCGCCCCATCCACGCATGGCGTGGATCTACTGTTGTGGGTGCCGACCGTTGGTCGGGGTGGGTGCCGACCGTTGGTCGGCACGCCATGGCGCTTACCAGCGCGGGGTCTTGGTCAGCGGCGGGGCCTGGTGCTGGCGGTCGTAGGCGCGCAGCTCGTCACGGATGTGTGCGATGCGCTGGCGGCCCAGGGCATTGCGGCTGTCATCCAGCACCACGCCATCCAGCAGTTCAGCCATGCGCTGCACGGTCGGCAGCATCTTCTCCCAGGCGTCCAGCGCGGTCAGCGGCGCCGGCAAGGTCAGGAAGAAGGCGATGGCCGGGGTTTCCATGGCGCGGATGTTGGCCATGTCGAAGCTGCCCGGCTTCATGATGCTGGCCATCGAGAAAATCGGGCCGCGCTCGGGGTGGCCTTCCACCAGGCGGTGGAACACGTTCATGTGGCCGAACACCAGGCCGGTCTTCTCGGCCGCCACCACGATGTCCTCACCACGCAGCTGCTCGCCGGCCCGGGCAGCCACGAACAAGGAGACGATCTTGTCGAAATCCTGGGTGGCGCGCTTGCCGAGATCACTGGCGCCCGGGTCGGTTTCGCCCAGACCAAGTTCGGCCTGCTCGCCTTCCGTGCCCATGCCCGGTTCGACGCGGCCATCGGCCACGGCGACGCCGTCTTCGCCCAGTACCGGCTCGCGGCGCTCGCCGCTGGTCGGTTCCGCGCCTTCCACGCGGCGCCCCTGGGGCTTCTTTTTCGGACGGCCAAACAGGAAGATCGCGGCGATCAACAGCAGGCCGGCGGCCAGGATGCCGATGCGCAACAGTGCCGTGTCGGACATTCGATAGGTTCTCCGGCTAGTTCATTCAGGTAACTAGGATGGCACGTCAGGCCGCGCCCGCCAATCGCGCGGCTTCTTCCAGGTCCACGCTGACCAGGCGGCTGACGCCCGGCTCGCGCATGGTCACGCCCGACAGCTGATGCGCGGCCTCCATCGTCGCCTTGTTGTGGCTGACGAACAGGAACTGCACCTTTTCGCTCATTTCCTTGACCATGTTGGCCAGGCGGCCGACGTTGGCCTCGTCCAGCGGCGCGTCCACCTCGTCCAGCAGGCAGAACGGTGCGGGGTTCAGCTGGAAGATGGCGAACACCAGCGCCACCGCGGTCATCGCCTTCTCGCCGCCGGACAGCAGCGAGATGCTGGACACGCGCTTGCCCGGCGGACGCGCCATGATGGTCACACCGGTGTCGAGCAGGTCTTCACCGGTCAGTTCCAGGTAGGCGTGGCCGCCACCGAACAGGCGCGGGTACAGCGCCTGCACGCCAGCGTTGACACGATCGAAGGTGTCCTTGAAACGACCGCGGGTCTCGCGGTCGATCTTGCGGATCGCATCTTCCAGGGTTTCCAGCGCCGTGGTCAGGTCGGTGTGCTGCGAATCCAGGTAATCCGAGCGCTGCGAAGCCTCGCCGTACTCGTGGATGGCGGCCAGGTTGACCGGCTCCAGCCGGCGCATGCGGCCATCGATCTGGTGCACGGCCTGCTCCCAGTCACCCAGGCGGGCGTCCTCGGGCAATGCGTTGAGCACGTCCTGCAGTACGAACCCGGCCTTCTCCACCGCGCCCTGCAGGGTGTCCGCGCTGAGCACCAGCGCCTGCTGGTCCAGCTTGCGCTGCGAGATACGCTCGCGCTGGGCCAGCGCCTGCTCGTCGCGCTGGTGGCGAGTCTGCTCATAGTTGCGCAGCTCGGCGTCGATGCCGTCCAGCAGCGTGCGCGCCTCGGTCAGCACGCGGTCGGCCCGCACGCGTTCTTCCAGTGCGTTCTGGTGCTCGGCCTGCAGCGATTCGACAGGCGAATCACCTTCATCCAGCTGCGAGTGCAGTTCGCCCAGTCGCGAATCCAGCTGCCCGCGCTGGGTACCCATGCGTTCCAGCGCCTGGCTCAGTGAAGCCAGCTGCGCCCGCTGCGATTCCAGGGTCAGCGCCAGCGAATGCGAGCGCTCACGCACCGCGCGTGCAGCATCGCGCGCCAGGTCGCGAGCCTCTGTCAGCTGGCGGCGCTCGCCCTCCAGCCGCTGCCGGGTCGATTCCAGGTCGCCCATGCTGCTGACCGCGTTCTCCAACCGCGAACGCGCTTCACGCGCCTGCTCGTTGTTGGCTTCCAGCGTTTCCTGCAGCTGCTTCAGTTCACCTTCGATGCGGTCGATGCGCGTGCGCGCCGCCTCCACCTTGCCCTGCTGGCCCTGCAGCTGGCCAGCCAGTTCAGAGACCGCACGGTGGGCCTGGTACAGCGCACGCTGCGCGTCTTCGCGCTGCTGCTCGGCGGCCTGCAACTGCTCACGGAAACCACTCAGCTGTTCTTCCAGCTCGGCCTCGCGATCCTGCAGCTGTTCGATCTGCTCGCGCAGCTCGTTGATCTCGCGTTCGCGCAGCAGCGCGCCCTGCTGGGCTGCACCGGAGCGCGACACGCGCAGCCAGCCCTGGCCCAGGCGCTCGCCGCTCTGGGTGATGATCGAATCGCCTTCCGGAAGACTGCCCTGCAACACCTTCGCCTCGGACAGGTCCTTGGCTGCGTGCAGGTGCGCAAGCAGGCGACGGATCGCGGCCGGGCCACGCACGCGGGCCGCCAGCGAGGTTGGCGCGACCTTCAGGTCCGCGCCATCGTTGGCAACCAGCGCGATGTGGCCCTCGCCCAATTCGCCAAGAGCATCGACCAGGCTGGCCGGATCATCAACCAGCACGCCTTCGATCAATTGGCCGAGCGCGCTTTCCACCGCGTTTTCCCAGCCGGCATCCACGTCCAGGCGTTCGCCGACACGCGCTGCCGAATCCAGCCCGCGTGCCTTCAGCCAGGCCACGGCGGCGCCCTGCTCCTGGCCAAGCGCGGCCTGCTGCAGGGTCTCCAGCGAGGCCAGCCGGCCACGCAGGCCGTTGACCTGCTTGTGCAGCTCGGCCAGCTCGTTCTGTCCGTTGCGCTGCTGTTCCTGCACGGCCGCCACGCCCTGCTTGCGCAGCTCGACGTCTTCGCTCAATTCATCCAGCGCAGTCTTCTGCGTGTCGTGCTGCAGGTGCAGCTGCTCGAAGGCTTCTTCCAGCGCGTCCACGTCCAGCCCGGCGCGCTCGGCGGCCAGGGCCTCGCGACGCCGGTCAGCGTCGAGGATCTGCTTGTCCAGGTAGTCCACGCGCGTGCGCTCGACATCGCCGGCGCGCGACGCCTCCGAACTCTGCGAGGTGTGCTGCTCCCAGCGCTGCTGCCAGCTGGCCAGCCGGTCCTCGGCCTCGCGCAGGCTTTCCTGCTTGATCTCGTTCTCTTCCTGCAGTTCTTCCAACTGCGGGGTGGCGGCCTCCACCGCCTCGCGCAGCACCATCAGCTTGGCTTCGTCGCCGCTGATGTGCTGGCCCAGTTCGGCCAACGCCTGGCGGGTCTCGTCGCGCGCCTTGTGCAGGCGCTGCGACAGCTCGCGCTGGTGCTGGATCTGCTGCTCCAGGCGCGCCAGCGTGCTGCCGACCTGATAGACCGCAGCCTGCGCGGTGTTGAGCGCGTCGGCGGCCTCTTCGCGTCGAACGCGCGAGGTCTCGATGCGGGCCTCGGCATCACGCTGATCGGCGATCAGCTGCTGCAGCTTGGTCTCTTCCTGCGACAGCCCTTCGCGCAGCTTGGACAGGCGACCGTCCAACCCGCGGAATTCCAGGGCCTTCCACTCGGCATCCTTGACCCGGCGCTCTTCCTGCAGCGCCTGGTACTGCTCGGCCTGCTTGGCCTGGCGCTTGAGGTGTTCGAGCTGCTTGCTGATCTCGTCGCGCAGGTCGCCCAGCCGGTCCAGGTTCTCGCGGGTGTGGCGGATGCGGGTCTCGGTCTCCTTGCGGCGCTCCTTGTACTTGGAGATGCCGGCCGCCTCCTCCAGGTACACGCGCAGGTCTTCCGGGCGCGCCTCGATGATCTGGCTGATCATGCCCTGTTCGATGATCGAGTAGCTGCGCGGGCCCAGGCCGGTGCCGAGGAACAGGTCGGTGATGTCGCGGCGGCGGCACTTGGTGCCGTTGAGGTAATAGTTGCTGGTGCCGTCGCGGCTGACCGTGCGCTTGACCGAGATTTCGTTGAAAGAGGCGTACTCGCCCGAGATCGTGTGGTCGGAGTTGTCGAAGATCAGCTCAACCGTGGCCTGCGACACCGGCTTGCGGGCATTGGAGCCGGAGAAGATCACGTCAGTTAGCGAGTCGCCACGCAGGCGGCTGGCCGAACTCTCGCCCATGACCCAGCGCACGGCGTCGATGATGTTCGACTTGCCGCAGCCATTGGGCCCCACCACGCCGGTCATATTGGTCGGCAGGTGCAGGGTGGTCGGATCGACGAACGACTTGAAGCCGGACAGCTTGATCGTGGAAAGACGCATAGGGGTTCCGGACTGGGGCCGGCAAGCGGCCTGCGTTTACCCTCCAAGTCATTGATCCTGCTGGGATCGATGCCCGTGGAACGGGTGTGACGCCCTGAGTATACCGATGTGGCCGTGTTCTACGAATGGGCGTGGAACATTGTCCAGCCCCACCCCGTCGGCCGGACGTGGTCCGACGCCACGAAACGGAGCCATAAAACAAAACGGGCACCCTTGCGGGCGCCCGTTCTGCGGTGATTCCAGGCCTTGCGGCGTGGGATCAGGCTTCGGCGACGACGACGACCTTGACGGTGGTCTCGACGTCGGCGTGCAGGTGGACCAGCACGTCGTATTCGCCGATGTTGCGGAAGGCGCCTTCGCCCAGGATGACTTCGCTCTTGCTGACCGGCAGGCCGGCAGCGGTGAAGGCATCGGCGATTTCGCGGGCGCCGACCGAGCCGTACAGCTTGCCTTCGGTCGAAGCGTTGGCCGGGATGGTCACGCTCGCGCCTTCCAGCTTGGCCTTGCGGGCGTCAGCGTCGGCGTGGATGGCCTGGGCCTTGGCTTCGTATTCGGCGCGCTTGGCTTCGAACTCGGCCTTGTTGCTCTCGGTGGCCGGAACGGCCTTGCCCTGCGGCACGAGGAAGTTACGGCCGTAGCCCGGCTTCACGTCGACCAGGTCGCCCAGGTTGCCGAGGTTGGTGACTTTCTGCAGGAGGATCAGCTGCATGGTATTGCTCCAGATAAGTTATTCGTTAGCGAGGCGATGCCCCGCAACAAAGGCTGTCCGAATAGCTGGCACAGCGGGGGCGGCACCGGGCCGCCCCGCCGGGCATCAGACGTCGTGGTTGTCGGTGTACGGGATCAGGGCCAGGAAGCGAGCGCGCTTGACGGCGGTCGCCAGCTGACGCTGGTACTTCGACTTGGTACCGGTGACGCGGCTCGGCACGATCTTGCCGTTCTCGGTCAGGTACTGGCGCAGGGTGTTGAGATCCTTGTAGTCGATCTCCTTCACACCTTCAGCCGTGAACTTGCAGAACTTGCGGCGACGGAAGAACTTGGACATGGGAAGGCTCCTTAGGCGGCGGAAGCGGCGTCGTCGCCGGCTTCGTTGTCAGCGGTGGTGGTGGACTCGCCTTCTTCGTCGTCACGACGACGGCGCTCACCGCGCTCCGGCTTGTCACCCTTCTCGTCCTTGCTCTTCATGATCAGCGACTGCTCGGTGTCAGCCTCGTCACGCTTGATGACCAGGTTGCGCAGCACGGCGTCGTTGAAGCGGAAGCTTTCGGTCAGTTCGTTCAGAACGGCCTGGTCGGCTTCGATGTTCATCAGCACGTAGTGGGCCTTCACCAGGTTCTGGATCGGGTACGCCAGCTGGCGGCGGCCCCAGTCTTCCAGACGGTGGATGGTGCCGTTGCCGTTCTCGACCAGCGACTTGTAGCGCTCGATCATGGCCGGGACCTGCTCGCTCTGGTCCGGGTGGACCATGAACACGATTTCGTAATGACGACTCATGTTTTTTCTACCTTTCGGATGTGGCCTCGCGGCCGGACAGCCCCCCGCCGTTGAGACCGCGGTGGGGCAAGGATTCCCGCCAGGAAGGCAGGAAGCCGCGCATTATGGCGCAGATGGGGTGGCCGGGCAACCGGCGGGCCACAGGGCAACCTGAACCGGGCTACCCCAGATCCACATGAAGGCGGTGCTGGCCGCATTCCAGGCACTGGAACAGGCAGCCAATCATCTCCCCGTCCCGGCTCAGGTGTTCCAGCACCCAGTCGGCGTCGCGCGGGTTGACCTCAACGACGTCGGGCCGGACCTCGTCGAGGATGGGCTGGAGGTCCTCGCTACCGGCGTAACCGAGGAAGGCGCAGGGCCGCTCACAATGGCTGAGCCAGACCGACTGCTGCCAGGACGAGTAGCCCGGGGTGCGCTCGCAGATCTCCAGCAGCAGCTCGCGGGCGATGGTCGGCGGCGGATCGGCCGGATCCGGGGATACCCCCTCGATATCGCTCCAGCCGGTGAATTCACCCTCGTAACTGGCCGCCGCCCTGCCATCGGCGATACACCAGGGGCACAGGTAATCGGGACCCAGAACGGAGTAGAACGGCCCCCGGTAGCGCAGTGTGCGCGGCTGACCACAGCAGTCGCAGACCCCGTCGACCTCTTCGAAGGAGAGGGCGTAGGCGTTGGGGTGATAAATGAAAAGCGGTCGTTCCATCCGTGGATCCCTTCCCTGCCGACCAAGGTCGGCATCTACCACCGCCCGGCCATGCCCGGCGGACGCCAGAACCAGCCCTCAGGCCTTGTCGGCGTCGGTGGTGAAGCTTTCACCGCAGCCGCACTCGGCGGTGGCGTTCGGGTTGCTGAACGTGAACGTTTCGCTCAGGCCGTGCTTGCCGAAGTCGATCACGGTGCCGTCCACCAGCGCCAGGCTCTTGGCATCGACATAGATCTTCACGCCGTCCTGGTCGAAAACGGTATCGCCCTCGCGCTCGTCGCGGGCCAGGTCGGTGATGTGACCCCAGCCCGAGCAACCGGTCTTGGTCACGCCGAAACGCAGGCCCAGCGCGCCGGGGGTCTGGGCGACAAAGCGCTGCACGCGCTCGAAGGCAATGGGGGTCAGGCTGACGGCCATGGGGCTACTCCATAGGTACGGGGACATTATAAGGAGCCGTTGCCACGAAAAATGCCTCGCAAGCAGAACGCTGCAACCGGTAAACTCCCGTGTTCACAGATCGAGTCGATCAGCAGAGGATTCAAGTCATGACGGTGGTCAGCGTTGAACATGCGCTTGCCGGGAAGATCCCGGAAGGCGGCGAAGTCACGGTACGCGGATGGGTGCGCACGGTGCGCGGTTCAGCGAATCTGGCCTTCGTGAATGTGAGCGACGGCTCCTGCTTCGCGCCGATCCAGGTCGTGGCCGGCGACAGCCTGGCCAACTTCGACGAGATCAAGCGCCTGACCAGCGGCTGCTCGGTCATCGCCACCGGCACCCTGGTGAAGTCGCAGGGCAAGGGCCAGTCGTTCGAGATCCAGGCCAGCACGCTGGAAGTGGTCGGCTGGGTCGAAGACCCGCTCACCTACCCGATCCAGCCCAAGCCGATGTCGCCGGAGTTCCTGCGCGAAGTGGCGCACCTGCGCCCGCGCACCAACCTGTTCGGCGCGGTCACCCGCATCCGCAACTGCCTGGCCCAGGCCGTGCACCGTTTCTTCCACGAGAACGGCTTCAACTGGATCAGCACCCCGATCATCACCACCTCCGACGCCGAGGGCGCCGGCCAGATGTTCCGCGTGTCCACCCTGGACATGGTGAACCTGCCGCGTGACGAGAAGGGCGCGATCGATTTCAGCCGCGACTTCTTCGGCAAGGAAACCTTCCTGACCGTGTCCGGCCAGCTGAACGTCGAGGCCTACTGCCTGGCGCTGAGCAAGGTCTACACCTTCGGCCCGACCTTCCGCGCCGAGAACAGCCACACCACCCGCCACCTGGCGGAGTTCTGGATGATCGAGCCGGAAATCGCCTTCGCCGACCTGGCCGAAGACGCGCGCCTGGCCGAAGAGTTCCTGAAGTACCTGTTCCGTGCGGTGCTGAACGAGCGTGGCGACGACCTGGCCTTCATCGCCGAGCGCGTGGACAAGAACGCGATCACCAAGCTGGAAGACTTCATCAATGCGCCGTTCGAGCGCATCGACTACACCGATGCGGTCAGCCTGCTGCAGAAGTCCGGCAAGAAGTTCGACTTCCCGGTCGAATGGGGCCTGGACCTGCAGACCGAGCACGAACGCTGGCTGACCGAAGAACACGTCGGCCGCCCGGTGGTGGTGACCAACTATCCGGAGCACATCAAGGCCTTCTACATGCGCCTGAACGACGACGGCAAGACCGTTGCCGCGATGGACGTGCTGGCCCCGGGCATCGGCGAGATCATCGGCGGCAGCCAGCGCGAAGAGCGCCTGGACGTGCTGGACGCGCGCATGGCCCAGTTCGGCCTGGATCGTGAGCACTACAGCTGGTATCGCGACTTCCGCCGCTATGGTTCGGTGCCGCACGCCGGCTTCGGCCTGGGCTTCGAACGCCTGGTGGTGTACGTCTGCGGGCTGTCCAACATCCGCGATGCGATCCCCTACCCGCGCGCCCCGGGCAGCGCGGACTTCTAAGCCCCACACGACCACGGAGGTACCGCTCCCATGACCCTGTTCTTCGCCCTCTGTTTCGTCGGCGTTGCAGTGGCCGGGTTCAGTGCCTTCGTGATCTTCTGGCCGCTGACCCTGGTGCACGTACGCGATCGCCATCCGGCGCTCGCCGAGCGCTTCGGCAGCGGTGCCTTCCTCAAGCCCGATGCCCTGGCCTGGCTGCTGCGCCGTGACTATCGCCAGCAGCCGGACCGCTCGCTGTCCGGGCTGGCGACGCCGGCCTGGGTATCGCTGCTGACCCTGCTGGCCGGACTGGGCATGGCCGCCCTGCTCTGGCTGGCCTCGCTCTGGTAACACATCCATGAATGACATCACCGCCTCGCGCGACAGCTGGTGGCTGGCCAGCCTCGGCAACACCCTGATCTGGGCGCGTCTGCGCGTGCGCCCGGCCGGCACCGCCGAAGTGCTCGACAGCGATGGCAACACGCTGAGCTATGACAGCGAAGACACCGCGCGTTCGCAGCTGTTCGACGCCGAATTCGTCGAGTACGACGGTCTGGACGAGGAAGACGCGCTGGTGCGCGGCTTCAGCCTGCACGAAGTGCAGCCGCCGCAGGCCGACAGCGATGAGGGCCTGCGCGGCCGCATGATCCAGTCGCTGGGCGGGCGCGCCTGACCTCTGCATGTTCACCCCGCGCGCCTTCGCCGAGACCGATCTGCTCTGGCTGGACCGCCTGCTGGCGCGCGACCCGTTCGTTACCGTGCTCACGCCCGGCAGCGATGGCCTGCCGGAGCTGACCCGGATGCCGGTGCTGTACCGGCGTGACGGCGACCAGATCGAACTGCGCGGCCACTGGGCGCGCGCCAACCCGCAGTCGCGCCACCGCGGCGCGGCCAAGGTACTGATCGATGGTCCGCATGGCTACGTCTCGGCCAGCTGGTATCCGGACAAGGAACCCGCTGCGCGGGTACCCACCTGGAACTACGCCGCCGCCGAGCTGCGTGGCCAGCTGCAGACCTTCGACGATACCGAGGCGCTGGCCGAACTGGTCGGCGCGATCAGCGACCGCTTCGAAGCGAGTGTCGGCCAGGCCTGGCAGTTCGATGCCACGCGTGCCGAACATGGCCCGGAGCTGCGCGCCATCGTCGGCTTCCGCTTCCAGGTCGAACAGGTGCAGCTGAAGCTCAAGCTGAGCCAGAACCATCCCGATGCCAACCAGCGCGCGGTGATCGCCGAACTGGAACAGTTGGGCACCCCCGCTTCCACCGAGTTGGCGCAGTGGATGCGCTGGCACCGCGAACAGGCCGCCCGCAGCGACTGAACGCCCCAGATTCCCGCGACGACGCAGCCGGACGGCTGCGGCGAGCCCCCACCCGACGCCAGGGACCCATACATGAAAGACATCCACAAACTGCTGCAGAACAACCGCGACTGGGCCGACCGGATCGAGAAGGAAGACCCCGAGTTCTTCCACCAGCTCGCCAAGCAGCAGCACCCGGAATACCTGTGGATCGGCTGTTCCGACTCGCGCGTTCCGGCCAACCAGATCATCGGCATGGCGCCGGGCGAAGTATTCGTGCACCGCAATGTGGCCAACGTAGTCGCCCACACCGACCTGAACTGCCTGAGCGTGGTGCAGTACGCGGTGGACCAGCTGAAGGTGAAGCACATCCTGATCGTCGGCCACTACGGCTGCGGCGGCGTGCATGCCTGCCTGCACAACACCCGCGTCGGCCTGGCCGACAACTGGCTGCGCCACGTTGGCGACGTGATGCAGAAGCACACCGGCATCCTCGATGCGATCGAGACCGACGAGCTCAAGCACGCACGCCTGTGCGAACTGAACGTGATCGAGCAGGTGGCCAACCTGTGCCGCTCGACCATCGTGCAGGACGCCTGGGCCCGCGGCCAGAAGCTGATGGTGCACGGCTGGGTCTACAGCCTGAAGGACGGACGCGTGCGCGAGATGGGCATCGACGTCGGTTCGCAGGAAGAGCTGCAGCCCGCCTATGAAAAGGCCCTGTCCTACGTCCCGCGCAAGGGCAAGCGCGACTGATCCCTTACGGATGACCACCATGCTCGCTTCGCCGATCAACCTGCACGCCTGGATCGAAGAAAACCGCCACCTGCTGAAGCCGCCGGTGGGCAACAAGATGATCGACAACGGCGACTTCATCGTGATGGTGGTGGGCGGACCGAACTCGCGTACCGACTTCCACTACGACGAAGGCCCGGAGTGGTTCTACCAGCTCGAAGGCGAGATGGTGCTGAAGGTGCAGGAAGACGGCGCGGTGCGCGACATTCCGATCCGCGCCGGCGAGATCTTCCTGCTGCCGGCAAAGGTTCCGCACTCGCCGCGGCGCCCGCCCGGTGGTATCGGTCTGGTGGTCGAGCGCAAGCGCCTGCCGCACGAGATGGACGGCGTGATCTGGCACTGCGAGCGCTGCAACCACAAGCTGCACGAAGAGTATTTCCCGCTGCAGAACATCGAGACCGACCTGCCCAAAGTGTTCGCGCGCTATCACGCCAGCCTGGAACTGCGTACCTGCAGCCAGTGCGGGCACGTGGACCCGCTGCCGGTGCCAGCGGCAGGCTGAGCCATCGAACGGTAGTTCCCCACCTCGGTGGGCGCATGCTCGCCCCCGCTCTGGTAGTTGCCCACCTTGGTGGGCGCTTGCTTGTACGTGCGCCAACCAAGGTTGGCGACAACCGGGCCATGCGGCACCGGCGTTGGGTTGGCCGCTACCGGGCCCTGGCCCAGGCGCTACACTGGCGGTCCCGTTGCAGCCTGTTGCCCGACCATGTCCGACCTGCTCAGCCGCACCCACGCCATTGCCCTGGACGCCGCCGATCCGCTGCGCCCGCTGCGCAATGAATTCCTGATTCCGCGCCATGGCGGCGGCGAGCAGACCTACTTCGTCGGCAACTCGCTGGGCCTGCAGCCGCGTGGCGCGCAGGCGGCCGTGCAGGAAGTGATGAAGCAGTGGGGTGAGCTGGCGGTGGAAGGCCACTTCACCGGCCCGACGCAGTGGCTGTCCTACCACCGCCTGGTGAGCGCGCAGCTGGCCCGCGTGGTCGGTGCGCTGCCCAGCGAGGTGGTTGCAATGAACACGCTGAGCGTGAACCTGCACCTGATGATGGTCAGCTTCTACCGGCCCACGGCCGAGCGCCCGGTGATCCTGATGGAAGCCGGCGCATTCCCGACCGATCGCCACGCGGTGGAAGCACAGATCCGCTTCCATGGCTTCGACCCGGCCGAGTGCCTGGTGGAAGTGCAGCCGGACGAGGCCAACGGCACGATTTCACTGACCGCGATCGAGCATGCCATCGCCGAGCACGGTTCACGCCTGGCGCTGGTGCTGTGGCCTGGCGTGCAGTACCGCACCGGCCAGGCCTTCGACCTCGATGCGATCACCCGCGCCGCACGCCTGCAGGGCGCGCGTATCGGCTTCGACCTGGCACACTCGGTCGGCAACCTGCCGCTGCGCCTGCATGACGTGGCCCCTGATTTCGCCGTGTGGTGCCACTACAAGTACCTCAACAGCGGCCCGGGCGCGGTTGCCGGCGCCTTCGTCCACGAGCGCCATCACCGCGACACCAGCCTGCCGCGCTTTGCCGGCTGGTGGGGCCATGAGGAATCCACCCGCTTCCAGATGGCGCCGCAGTTCACGCCGGCCATCGGTGCCGAAGGCTGGCAGCTGAGCAATCCGCCAATCCTCGGCCTGGCGCCGCTGCGCGCCTCGCTGGACCTGTTCGAGCGCGCCGGCATGGAGGCGCTGCGCAGCAAGTCGCTGACACTGACCGGCATGCTCGAAGCACTGGTGCGCGCACGCCTGTCCGGCGTGCTCGACATCATCACCCCGGCCGAGCCGCAGCGCCGTGGCTGCCAGCTGTCATTGCGTGTGATCGGTGGCCGCGAGCGCGGCCGTGCGCTGTTCGAGCATCTGCGCGGTATCGGTGTGCTCGGCGACTGGCGCGAGCCCGACGTGATCCGCATCTCGCCCACGCCGCTCTACAACCGCTACCTGGACGTGCACCACTTCGTCGAGGAAGTGGAAGCCTGGGCCGGCCTCTAAGCCGGCCCCTCCCCTACTGCTGGACAGTTCGTTGATCGCACACGCTTCCCGCTCGTTGAGCATTATCGGTGCCGGCCTTGCCGGGTCCCTGCTGGCCATCCTGCTGTCACGCCAGGGCTGGCGCATCACCTTGTACGAACGCCGCGGCGATCCACGCGTGGCCGACTACGAGAGCGGCCGCTCGATCAACCTGGCGTTGGCCGAGCGTGGGCGCAACGCACTGCGTCAGGCGGGCGTGGAAGACGAGGTGATGGCGCGCGCGGTGATGATGCGCGGGCGCATGGTGCACCCGCGCGAGGGCGAACCGCAGCTGCAGCGCTATGGCCGCGACGACAGCGAAGTGATCTGGTCGATCCACCGCAGCGACCTGAACACCACGCTGCTGGAGCTGGCCGAACAGGCCGGCGCCACCGTGCACTTCCATCGCCGCCTGCACACCGTCGATTTCGATGCGGGTTACGCACGCTTCATCGATGACCGTGACGACAGCCCGCACGACATCCGTTTCGACACCCTGATCGGTGCCGACGGTGCCGGTTCGGCACTGCGTGCGGCGATGAACCGGCGCGCGCCGCTGGGTGAGGACATCGCCTTCCTCGACCACTCCTACAAGGAGCTGGAGATCCCGCCGGCTGCCGATGGGAGCTTCCGCATCGAGCGCAATGCACTGCACATCTGGCCGCGCGGCCACTACATGTGCATCGCCCTGCCCAACCATGAAGGCACCTTCACTGTCACGCTGTTCCTGCCCAACCAGGGCGACCCCAGCTTCGCCACGGTCAACACCGGCGCACAGGCCGAGGCGCTGTTCGCGCGCGAGTTCGCCGACACCCTGCCGTTGATCCCGAACCTGCGCGCGGACTGGGAGCAGCATCCGCCGGGCCTGCTTGGCACGCTCACTCTGGAACGCTGGCACCAGCAGGGCCGCGCCGTGCTGATCGGCGACGCCGCGCATGCGATGGTGCCGTTCCATGGCCAGGGTATGAACTGCGCGTTCGAGGACTGCGTTGCGCTGGCCCGTCACCTGATGGAGGCCGATGATCTGGAAGGCGCGTTCGCCGCGTTCGAAGCCGAGCGCAAGCCAAATGCGCGCGCAATCCAGCAGATGGCGCTGGAGAACTACCTGGAGATGCGCGACCGCGTGGCCGATCCCGCCTTCCTGCTGCAGCGCGAGCTGGAACAGGAACTGCAGCGGCGCTGGCCGACCCGCTTCGTACCGCACTACACGATGGTCACTTTCCTGCACACGCCGTACGCCGAGGCGCTGCGCCGCACCGAACTGCAGCGCGACATGCTGGTGGCCGCCACCGCCGGTCACGATTCACTGGACAACATCGACTGGACCGCACTGGAAGCACAGATCCACGCCCAGCTACCGGTCCTGGAGGGCGCGCACTGATGGCTGACAGCTTCCTGTTCTACGACCTGGAAACCTTCGGCCAGGACCCGCGGCGCACGCGCATCTCGCAGTACGCCGCGATCCGTACCGACGCCGATCTCAACGAAATCGACACGCCGGTCAGTTTCTTCGTGCGCCCGGCCGATGACCTGCTGCCCTCGCCGATGGCCACCCTGGTCACCGGCATCACCCCGCAGCAGGCACTGGCCGAGGGCATCAGCGAAGCCGAGGCCTTCGATCGCATCAACGAGCAGCTGTCGCGCCCCGGCACCTGTGCGCTGGGCTACAACACGCTGCGCTTCGACGATGAGTTCGTCCGCTACGGCCTGTTCCGCAACTTCCACGACCCGTACGAACGCGAGTGGCGCAACGGCAATTCGCGCTGGGACCTGCTGGACATGCTGCGGCTGATGCGCGCGATGCGCCCGGACGGCATCCAGTGGCCGCTGCGCGAGGATGGCGCCACCTCGTTCAAGCTCGAGCACCTGGCCGAGGCCAACAACGTGCGCGAAGGCGATGCGCACGAAGCGCTGTCCGACGTACGCGCCACCATCGGCATGGCACGCCTGTTCAAGCAGTCGCAGCCACGGCTTTGGGAGTACGCGCTGAAGCTGCGCGACAAACGCTTCGTCGGCAGCCTGCTGGACGTGGCCGCGATGAAGCCGGTACTGCACATTTCCATGCGCTACCCGGCCAGTCGCCTGTGCGCGGCCCCGGTGCTGCCGCTGGCCGCGCACCCGACCGTCAACAACCGGGTGATCGTGTTCGACCTGGAAGGCGAGATCGACGATCTGCTGGAACTGCCGGCCGAGGTGATCGCACAGCGCCTGTACATGCGCGCCAGCGAGCTGCCCGAAGGCGTGGCGCGGGTGCCGCTGAAGGAAGTGCACCTGAACAAGGTGCCCGCGCTGATCGCCTGGAACCACCTGCGCGCCGATGACCACGCGCGCCTTGGCCTGGACGTGGCCGCGATCGAGGCCAAAGTGGAACGCCTGCGCGCGTTCGCCCCGCAGCTGGCCGAGAAGGCCCGGCAGGTCTACAACCAGCCCCGCGCCGCCACCGTGGCCGATGTCGATGCCTCGCTCTACGACGGCTTCCTCGGCAATGGCGACAAGCCGCTGCTTGCGCTGGCACGCACCACCGCGCCGGAGCAGCTGGCCGCGCTGGAAGGCCGCTTCCGCGACCCGCGCCTGCCGGAGCTGCTGTTCCGCTACCGCGCGCGCAATCATCCCGACAGCCTCGCGCCGGCTGAACGCCAGCGCTGGCAGGATTACCGCCGCCAGCGCCTGCTCGGAGACGGCGGGCTGGGCGAACTCAACCTGCCCCAGTACCAGCAGCAGCTCGATGCACTGGCCGCTGAAGCGCCCGACGATGCACGGCGCCAGGCCCTGCTGCAATCGCTGCGCGACTGGGGCCAGCACCTGCAGGAGACCTTGTGAGTACCTATTTCTCGGACGCCAGCTTCAAGTTCCTGCGCAGCCTGGCGCGGCATAACGACAAGGCGTGGTTCAACGACCACCGCCAGCAGTATGAAGACCACGTGCGGCAGCCATTCCTGCGCCTGCTGGGTGACCTGCAGCCGGCGCTGGCCGAGGTCAGCGACCACTTCCGCGCCGATACCCGCGGCGTCGGCGGCTCGCTGTTCCGCATCCATCGCGACGCGCGCTTCTCCAACGACAAATCCCCGTACAAGACCTGGCAGGGTGCACGCCTGTTCCATGAGCGCCGCCGCGAGGTGGCCGCGCCCTCGTTCTACGTGCACCTGCAGCCGGGCGAGAGCTTCGTCGGTGCCGGCCTGTGGCATCCGGAACCGGAGACCCAGCGCCGCGTGCGCCACTTCATCCTCGACAACCCGGGCAGCTGGAAGGCCGCAGCGCATGCACCGGCCCTGCGCAAGCGCTTCGACTTCGAAGAGAGCGAGAAGCTGGTGCGTCCGCCGCGCGGCTTCCCGGCCGACTTCGAATTCATCGACGACCTCAAGCACCGCAACTGGGTGATGTGGCGCTCGCTGGACGACGCCACCATGACCGGCCCACGCCTGCTGTCCACGCTGGGCAAGGACCTGGCCGCGCTCGGCCCGTTCGTCGACTACCTGTGCGCGGCGCTGGACCTGGAATTCTGATGCCGTTGGCACAGCAACGCCGCACGCTGGGCCGCACCGGCCTGCCGATTTCGCCGGTGGGCCTGGGCTGCTCCGGCTTCTGGGGGCATCGCCGCTTCCCTGAACAGTCGGCCGCGCACGTGGTCGAGCATGCACTGGCACAGGGCGTGAACCTGTTGGACACCGGCCACAACTATTCCGGTTTCCACGCCGAGCCGCGACTGGGCCGCATCCTGCGCCCGTTGCTGAAGCGATACCCGCGCGAGTCGCTGGTGATTTCCAGCAAGGGCGGCACACTGACCGGCCAGGCCGGCGTCAGCGGCGCCGAGCAACGCGATTTCTCGCCGGCAGCCATCACTGCCAGCTGCGAGGCCTCGCTGCGCAACCTCGGCCTGGATTACCTGGATATCTACCAGCTGCACGGTGCCAGCCAGCACGACATCAACGATGACCTGCTGGCCGCGCTGCAACGCCTGCGCGAACGCGGGCTGATCCGGCACACCGGCATCAATACGCACACGGCATCGACCCTGCGCTGGATGATCGACCATCCCACGCTGTTCGACGTGGTGCTGCTCGATTACAACGCCCTGCAGCAGGACCGTGAACCCCTCATCGACCAGTTGCACGCGGTGGGCATCGGCGTACTGGCCGGCACCGTGCTGGCGCAGGGCCATCTGCTGCCACCACGCCCGCGCCTGCCACGACCGGCGGATGCCTGGTACCTGGCCAGGGCCTGGCTCAAACCGAGCAGCCGCACACTGATGCGCAGCGCACGCAACATGCGGAAGGCGCTGGCCGCCATCCGCAGCCAGCGCCCCGCCCAGACCGCGTTTGCCTACGCCCTGGGCCATCCCGGCGTAGCCAGTGGCATCCTGGGTACCACCCGCACCGCCAGCCTGGACGAAGTACTGGCGACGCGGCTTGAGGCACTGACCGCAGCCGAACGCCAGCAGCTGGTGGACGCCTTCGGTGATGGCCGCGGATCTCCCAGTCATTGAGTCTTCACCCCATGCTGCTGCGGTTGCGGCAGTCTGGGCGGCATGAAGAAACTCACCGCACTCGTTGGGCTGCTGGTCCTGGCCTTGGCCGCCTGGTGGTTCGGCGGCCCGTACATGACCGTCAATGGCCTGTCCAAGGCCATTGAGCAACGCGACACCGCGCGCCTGGAGCGTTACGTCGATTTCCCGCGCGTGCGCAGCAGCCTGCGCGCGCAGCTCAATGACTATCTGGTGCGCCAGGCCGGCCCGGATGTGGCGGCCAGCCCGTTCGGTGCCCTGCTGTACGGGCTGGGCGACCAGCTTGGTGGTGCCGCGGTGGACACCATGGTGACCCCGACCGGGATCGGCGCGATGCTGCAGGGCCACGTGCTGTGGAAGCGCGGCCGCAATGAACTGCAGGGCGGCGATGCCTTCGGCGCGACCGAACCCGCACGTCCGCTGAAGCATGCCGAACATCATTTCGAAGCGCTGGACCGCTTCGTGATCGATGTCGATCGCGGCCCCGGCCAGCCGCCGATGAAGGTGGTGCTGGAACCGCAGGGCCTGCGCTGGAAAGTGGTGGACCTGCAGCTGGGGATGTCCGGCAGCCCTTGACGGGACCCGTGGCCTGACGGTAATGCCAACCAAGGTTGGCGACTACCGGGGTACAGCGCTCTGGTAGATGCCCACCTTGGTGGGCATGGATCCAGGACGGCGCCAACCAAGGTTGGCAACTACCAGACCCTATCCTTCGTTGGCAACGCCATGCGGCACGTGGCCGGCGGCCACATGCTCGCGGGCACTGTCAATGTTGTGCTGCGAATCATCGAAGAAGATGTCGGCACCGAACGCCTGCAGGAACGGGCCCTTGTGGCGGCCGCCGAGGAACAGGGCCTCGTCCAGGCGCACGCCCCACTCGCGCAGGGTGCGGATCACCCGTTCGTGCGCAGGTGCCGAACGCGCGGTCACCAGCGCGGTGCGGATCGGTGCACTGTCTCCGGCCGGGAACACTTCCTGCAGCGTGTGCAGCGCCGACAGGAAGCCACGGAACGGCCCGCCGCTGAGCGGCTCTCGGGCGCGCTCGCGTTCGTGGCGGCCAAAGGCTTCCACGCCCTGCTCGCGCGAAATGCGCTCACTCTCGTCGCCGAAGATCACCGCGTCACCGTCAAAGGCGATGCGCAGCTGGCCGGCCGGGCGACCGGTATCGATCTGGTCGGCCGCCGCAGCGGCGGTCTCGCCCGGCGGCTTGGGCAGGATGGTCGCCGCCGCGATGCCATGGCGCAGCGCGCTGCGCACCGATTCGGGGTTGGCCGACAGGAACAGGTCGGTGCCGAATGGCTTCACGTACGGCCAGGTCGGCTCGCCGGCGGTGAACGTTGCGCGGATGATGCCCAGGCCGTAGTGCTGGATCGAATTGAAGATGCGCAGGCCGGTATCGGCCGAATTGCGCGACAGCAGGATCACCTCGACCCGCGGGTTCTCCGGGCTGGCGCCCTGATTCAGCGCCAGCAACTTGCGCACCACCGGGAAGGCCACGCCGGGCCCGAGGATATCGTCCTCGTGCTGGCGCTGGAATTCGGCATAGGCCGCCACGCCATCGCTCTCGAACAGCGCATGGCTTTCCTCGAGGTCGAACAGGGCGCGCGAGGTCACCGCGACGGTCAGCAAACGGGGGGAGTTGTCGCCCATCGGTGGGGGTCCTTCAAGCGGTCGGCGGGGCCGGCCGCCTATTGTCGTCAAAAAACGAACTGTTCGCTCAGGATCCGGTCTTCCAGGTTGTGCTCCGGGTCGAACAGCAGGGTCACGCGGCGGTCCTTCGACTCGCGGATGGTCACCTCGACCACGTCGCGGGTCTCGTGCGAATCCGCTGTAACGCTGACCGGGCGCTTGTACGGATCAAGCACGCGGAAACGCACCTCGGTGTCGGCCTTGAGGATCGCCCCGCGCCAGCGTCGCGGCCGGTAAGGGGCCAGCGGCGTCAGCGCGATGGTATGCGAGCCCAGCGGCAGCACCGGTCCGTGCGCGGAATAGTTGTAGGCGGTACTGCCTGCCGGGGTGGCCACCAGCACGCCGTCTCCGATCAGTTCGGCCACACGTTCCTGGCCGTTGAGGTCGATGCCGATATGCGCCGCCTGCCGGGTCTGGCGCAGCAGCGACACATCGTTGTAGGCCAGCGAACCGGTACTGGTGCCCGACTCGGTCAGCGCCACCATTTCCAGCGGGCGCAGGTTGGCCGGTTCGGCACGGGCAATGCGCGCCTGCACGTCGTCGTCGCCACGGTACTGGTTCATCAGGAAACCAACGGTGCCCAGCTTCATGCCGAACACCGGCTTGCCCAGGTGACCATGCCGATGCAGGGTCTGCAGCATGAAGCCGTCGCCCCCCAGCGGACACAGCACGTCGGCCTGCTCCGGCGCATGATCGCCATAGCGCGAGACCATCGCGGCGCGGGCCATCTGCGCGGGCTCGGTGGTGCTGGCCAGGAAAGCGATGCGGGGGGTGTCGCTCATCAGCGCGGCAGATCCGGAAGGGCTGGGCAAAGCATACCTCGCCCCCCGGACAGCGCAACCGCAGGCCGGATGGGGCACCCTCATCCAACTCAATGAAGGTTTCAGCGGTGCAGCAGGATCGAGCCCTTCCCGGCGACAGCAACGACATCTCGATATCGTCCGATAGGCTTCTCATACCACTCTCATGACCATTGATGTGCCGATCAGGTTCGCCTGGCACACCCAGCGTTGGCGCAGGCCCGCAGGGCACGTCGCGGATCGGCCGTCTATCCAAGAGAGAGCCCATGAGAATCCACCACCTCGCAATCGCCCTGGCGGCGTTGCTGCCAGCAGGCAACAGCCTCGCGCAGTCCGGTAGCGCCCACCTGACACCCAGCAGGATCAACTACCAGGAGCAACTACCTGACAGGTACTCCCATGTGGATTTCACAGTAAGCGCCAAGGACTGGATGGAGCGGGCACGGCTGCCTTCACATCAGTCCCAGCCAGGGGAAATGTCCTTCTTGATCTCCAACGCCGCTGGCAAAGACCAGAACTTCGAACTCATCGGAAAGTTCTCGCATCTGCCACCGGATGCCAACCGCATGATCATCCCTGCCTCGAAATGGGTGGACCTGGACAAGCGCGAACAGGGATGGGAAGTCATCGGCGACGTACGGGAGTTGATTCCTCACAATACCGAGCGCTGGTGGGTGCCCGCCATGGGCCGCAAATTCATCACCAAAGTCTCGCTGTACGACGGCCAGTGGGCCGGCGAGATCGGGTTGCCCAGCCAGCCCAATCTTCCCTATGACACGATTACCGTCACCAACCATGCGACGTGGCCTACCCGGATAATGGGCAACAACACGCTGTTCCCCGATGCGCAGATGAAGCTGGGGACCGGTGATGTGCATCACTTCGTGTTCGACCCGAACCATCGCAAATGGAAGCTTGATTACGCGACCCTTGTTCCGGTCAGCATCGCCAGGCATATGGACAAGCCCGATGCGCCCCGAACGGTAGTTGAGGTTACACCGGAAGATTCGCACAGGTCACTGCGTCTCCCTGACGTGGCCAGCGATCGGGATCGTCGCACCGTCTCCGTGCATCCGGCGCTCGATCGTTCCATTGCACTGATCGCCCGGAACATCTTCGATCACGCCACCACCTACTGGATGCTTGCGCCTGGCCAGTCGATGGAGCTGGTCTATATCGATGATGGCGGCGTGGGCAGCGGCCAATGGCACCCGCTGCGCTATCCGATCCAGCACTTCGATGCTGATACGCTGCCGGGTGGGCGCCTCGACAAGGCCCAGACGATGCTCACCTGGATTACGAGCAAGGGCAGGAACGTGAGCTTGCCCCACGTTTCAGCCTGGATGACGGAGCATGCGCGTATCGAAGTGGTAAACACCGACCCCAATGCAAGCATCAAGGTCACGGGCAACAGGGTCGACACTCTCAAGCGCCGCGAGCAGGCGTCTTTCCGCTTGACGAGGGTCAACGGCCGGCTCGACTGGGTCCGCGAAACCGACACCATCGACGTCACTCTGGTGGGCCCTCCGGGTCCAGGCCGGCCGGACGAAGACATCCTTGTATTGATGCGCGAGAACCTCAGGAAGACCAACGAGGCCTTGCAGAACTCCGGCGCAACGTTCCGCCTGCGTGAAGCAGTCGCAATGAATTACAGGGTACCTGCCGGAATGCCCACCCAGGCCATTCCGGAATGGCTGGCACAGCAGCCCGACTTCGAGTACGTGGTCGGCCTGCTCCGCTCAGATGGCCTGTACTACGGTGGTTTCGCCGACGGCTGCAGTGGCTCCCATCATTCTGCAGAGGCCATGCGCTTCGTGATCGCGACCAATGTGCTGTGCTCAACCGACGTCCTGCGCGAGGAAGTTGGCAAGGCCCTGGGCATGAAGATCAACGCCAAGCAACCGGTACCGGTCATCGGCTCGGGCAACGCACTGCCCATGTATCCAACCAGCACCCGCATCCTGGAAGACGGCAGCCGTGCCATCAACCACGGGCAGCGCGACGAGGTGCTGTACATGAATGGTGTCGCCGCAGACGTTGCCCGATACAGCGACAGCCTCAGGCCGTAACTCCAATACCCGGCACTGATCCAAGCGGTAGTGCCGGCCGCTGGCCGGCACTACCCGTCCCAGGCATGCGCCGCAAAACAAGACGGCCCCGCTTTCGCGGGGCCGTTCTGTTCAACACACGCCGGGCATAACCCGGCGGTACATCACTTACGCACCATGTGCAGCCAGCTGGCCCAGGCGCTGTACCGCGACCGAGACGGTCGGGTAGTCCAGGGTCTTCTGCTCGGCCAGTTCGGCCAGCATCGCCAGGGTGAAGCGCAGGCTGTTGTCGTCGCGACCCATCCAGGCCGCCACCTTCGCTTCAGCACTGCTGCCCTTGGTGCCCAGCACCTGGCCCGCCAGGTTGCGGTGGTTGGCGGCCAGCTCGTCACGCAGCACGCCACGTGCCACGGCGTGCCAACGGCCATTGACCTCCAGCGCGTCGACCTGCTCGAACAGCCACGGCAGCTGCAGGGCGTCGCCCAGGCGGAAGTGAACCTTGGACACGTCCACCGGCTTCAGCTTGCGGGTGCGGGCCAGTTCGATGATGTCGAACGCCGGCTCCAGGAAGTGCAGTTCGGCCAGCTGCTGCGCCAGCGCGGACGGCAGGCCCTTTTCCTTCCACTCGGCCACCAGGGCTTCGTAGGTCGGACGCTGCGAATCCGGCAGCACACCCGAAGCAACGCGGATGTCGTTGAACGGACCCTGGTAGCGGTTGACCGCTTCGGTGATGCCCGGCATCGCGCCCGGGCGCGACAGCAGCCAGCGCACGAACGAGCGCTGCAGCTTCCAGATCACTTCCAGTGCATCGATCTGCACCGACTCCGGCACCTTGCCGTCGAGGGCATCGATCTGTGCCCACAGCGCGCGCGCATCCAGCGTTTCACGGCTGATGGTGTAGGCCTTGGCGACCTCGGCGATGGAACGGCCGGTGTCTTCCTGCATGCGCATCAGGAAGGTGGCGCCCATGCGGTTGATGGTCTGGTTGGTCACGGCCGTGGCGATGATTTCGCGCTTCAGGCGGTGACGCTCCATCGCGTCGGCGTACTTCTTCTGCAGCGGGGTCGGGAAGTAGCGCTGCAGCTCCTTGGACAGGTACGGATCTTCCGGGATGTCCGAATCCAGCAGCTGGGCGAACGCCACCAGCTTGGAGTAGGACAGCAGCACCGACAGCTCCGGACGGGTCAGGCCCTGGCCGCGTGCCTTGCGCTGCGACAGCTCGGCATCGGACGGCAGGAATTCGATCTGGCGATCGAGCAGGCCCTGCTGTTCAAGCGTACGGATGAAGTGCTGCTTGGAACCCAGGCGCTTGACCGCCATCCGCTCCATCAGGCTCAGCGCCTGGTTCTGGCGGTAGTTGTCGTTGAGAACCAGCTCGGCGACTTCATCGGTCATCGAGGCCAGCAGCTTGTTGCGCTGCTCGACGGTCAGCTTCTTGGCCCGCACCACATCGTTGAGCAGGATCTTGATGTTGACTTCATGGTCGGAGGTGTCGACACCGGCCGAGTTGTCGATGAAGTCGGTGTTGAGCAGCACGCCGGCCTGGGCGGCTTCGATGCGGCCCAGCTGGGTCATGCCCAGGTTGCCGCCCTCGCCCACCACCTTGCAGCGCAGCTCGCCACCGTTCACGCGCAGCGCGTTGTTGGCGCGGTCGCCGACATCGCTGTGCTGCTCGCTGGCGGCCTTGACGTAGGTACCAATGCCGCCGTTCCACAGCAGGTCGACCGGTGCCTTCAGGATCGCGCTCATCAGGTCGTTCGGCGACAGCGCCTTGACGTTCTCGTCCAGGCCCAGCACTTCACGCACCTGAGGGGTGATCTCGATCGACTTCAGGCTGCGCGGGTACACGCCGCCGCCCTTGCTGATCAGCTTGGCATCGTAGTCCGCCCAGCTCGAACGCGGCACGGTGAACAGGCGCTCACGTTCGACGAACGTGGTGGCTGCATCCGGGTTCGGGTCCAGGAAGATGTGGCGGTGATCGAACGCAGCGACCAGGCGGATGTGGCGCGACAGCAGCATGCCGTTGCCGAACACGTCGCCGGACATGTCGCCGACGCCGACCGCGGTGAAGTCCTGGCTCTGGCTGTCACGGCCCAGCGCACGGAAGTGACGCTTGACCGACTCCCACGCACCGCGTGCGGTGATGCCCATGCCCTTGTGGTCGTAACCGACCGAACCACCGGAGGCGAAGGCATCGCCCATCCAGAAGCCGTGCGCGATGGCCAGGCCGTTGGCAATGTCGGAGAAGGTCGCGGTGCCCTTGTCGGCAGCCACCACCAGGTACGGATCGTCCATGTCGTGGCGCACGACATCCACCGGCGGCACGATCTTGTTGTTGACGATGTTGTCGGTGATGTCCAGCAGGCCCTGGATGAACAGCTTGTAGCAGGCCACGCCGTTGGCGAAGATCGCGTCGCGGTCGCCGTTCACCGGCGGGGTCTTGGCGAAGAAGCCGCCCTTCGCGCCAACCGGCACGATGACGGTGTTCTTGACCATCTGCGCCTTGACCAGGCCCAGCACTTCGGTACGGAAGTCTTCGCGACGGTCCGACCAGCGCAGGCCACCACGGGCGACCGCGCCGAAGCGCAGGTGGGTACCTTCCACGCGCGGGCCGTAGACGAAGATTTCGCGGTACGGGCGCGGCTTCGGCAGGTCCGGCACCAGCGCCGAATCGAACTTGAAGCTGATGACATGGCCGTGCTGGCCGTTGGCATCGGTCTGGTAGTAGCTGGTACGCAGGGTCGCGTCGATCACGCCCATGAACGAGCGCAGGATGCGGTCCTCGTCCAGGCTGGACACGCGGTCCATCAGCTTCAGCAGCGCATCGCGCGCGGCCTGCATCTGCGCGTCGCGGTCACCCTTGCGGGCGTCGACCACGGTCTTGAGCACCTTCAGGGTGGCGTCGTCGCCAGCAGCCAGCACATCGAAGTGGGCCTTCAGCTGGGCCTGGCCGGCGGCGATATCGTCCTTGCTCTCATGGCCGGTAGCCGGATCGAAGCGGGCTTCGAACAGCTCGACCAGCAGGCGGGCCAGCAGCGGGTAGCGCGCGAAGGTGCCTTCCACGTAGGCCTGCGAGAACGGCACGCCGGTCTGCAGCAGGTACTTGCAGTAGCCACGCAGCATGGCGACCTGGCGCCAGTGCAGGCCAGCGGCCAGCACCAGGCGGTTGAAGCCGTCGTTCTCGGCATCGCCGTGCCAGACGCGGGCGAAGGTCTCGCCGAAGGCTTCATCGACGCTGGCGGCATCGATCGCGCCGGCGGTCGACTCGACCTCGAAGTCCTGCACGTACACCGGCGCGTTGTCGACCGACAGGCGGTACGGACGCTCGGCGATCACGCGCAGGCCCATGTTTTCCATCATCGGCAGCGCGTCCGACAGCGGAATGTCGTCCAGCTGGCGATACAGCTTCAGGCGCAGGCCATCGCCGCTTTCGCGCGGCACGGCCTGCAGGCTCAGGCGCAGGTCGTCCGGGCCGGTCAGGGCATCGAGCTGGCTGACATCGTTGGCGGCAACGGCGGTGCTGTTGTCTTCAATGTAGCCGGCCGGCAGTGCCTTGCCGATACGGGCAGCGATGCGCAGGCCTTCGGTTTCGCCATGGCGGGTCACCAGCGCTTCGCGCAGGTCGTCCTGCCAGTTGCGCAGCACCTGGGCCAGCTTCTGCTCCAGTTCGGCGGTATCGACGTCCAGCATTTCGCCCGGCTTCGGGCGCACGATCAGGTGCACCTGGGCCAGCGGCGATTCGCCCAGCACCACCGAGCTGTCGACGTACTCGCCGTGCAGCGCTTCCTTCAGCATCGCTTCGATGCGCAGGCGCACGTCGGTGTTGAAGCGCTCACGCGGCAGGTAGACCAGCGCGGAGATGAAACGGCTGTACTTGTCACGGCGCAGGAACAGGCGGCTGCGCACGCGCTCCTGCAGGCCCAGCACGCCCATGGCAGTGCGGAACAGTTCGTCCTCGCTGGACTGGAACAGTTCTTCGCGCGGCAGGGTTTCCAGGATGTGGCGCAGGGCCTTGCCGCTGTGGCTGGCCGAGGCCAGGCCCGACTGCTTCATCACGTGCTCGTGGCGCTGGCGCACCAGCGGGATTTCCCACGGGCGACGGTTGTAGGCGCTGGAGGTGAACAGGCCGAGGAAGCGCTGCTCGCCGATGATCTTGCCCTTGGCGTCGAATTCCAGCACGCCGATGTAGTCCATGTAGCCGGCGCGGTGCACGCGCGAACGGGCATTGGTCTTGGTCAGGATCAGCGCGTCCTTCAGCCCGGACGTGGCGTTCAGGCCCTGCGCGGCCAGGGTCTTGACCGGACGGGCGGCGGACTTGTCCTTGCCGCGCATCAGGCCCAGGCCGGTGTCGTTCAGCGGCGCCAGCACCTCTTCCTTGCCCTGCTTCTCGACGCGGTACTCGCGGTAGCCGAAGAAGGTGAAGTGGTTGTCGGCGGCCCAGCGCAGGAATTCCTGTGCTTCCTTGCGCGACGCGTCGTCGACCGGCAGCTGGCGGCTGCCCAGGTCGTCGGCCAGCGCCAGTGCCTTGTCCTTCATCGGCTGCCAGTCGCGCACGATCGCACGCACTTCGTCCAGCGCCTTGCTGATGGCCTGCTCGATGGCCGCCATGGCTTCGGCCGGCTGGCGGTCGATCTCCAGCAGCATCACCGACTCGGCATCACCCTCGCCGACCTTGACCAGCTTGCCGGCCTTGTCGCGGGTGAAGCGCAGCACCGGGTGGCCCAGCACGTGGACGCCCACGCCCTGTTCGGCCAGCGACATGGTGACGGTGTCGACCAGGAACGGCATGTCGTCGTTGACGATCTGCAGCACGGTGTGCGGCGATTCCCAACCGTTGGCCTTCGCGGTCGGATTGAACACGCGGACGTTGGCCTTGCCGGCCTTGCGGGCACGGGCGAATTCCAGCGTCTCAGCCGCGAGAGCGGCCCACTCTTCAGCGCTGTGGTGCGGGAACTCGTCCGACTCCATGCGCTTGTAGAAGTCAGTGGCGAAGGCCACCGCTTCGGCCTGTGCGGCCGCGGGGTAACGCTTGCGCAATGCCGTGTACACCGGCTCCAGGGAGAAACCAGCGGTCACTGCGACCTCCGACTCTGCTGGTTTGGTCTTGTTTTTCACGGTCTTGGCTGCGGTTTTTTGCGGTTTCATGGCAGAGCGATGCGCTTGCTCAGTTGGGAAAATGAAATTGTAGCCCTACCGCACGAAAAGGCCTTGCTGCAGGACGGAATAACCAGATTCGGGTTTGCTGCGGTTTAGACGCCTATTCAGTTCGCACCGGTATGGTGCGGGCGCCCGCTTCAGCACTGCCGACAGGATCGGCAAAGCGTGTTACCGGAAGACACATGCGGCGACGCCGATTCGATTCCACAATCCTGAACTGGACGGTATAGTCCACCGCGTGAACCCGGCCTACCTCCCCGTTGCCCTCGACGCACGCGATGAGCGCGTGTTCGATGCCGTGCGCGAGCTGTTGGCCCAGCAGGGCATGCAGATGAGCATGGACGCGGTGGCTCAGCATGCCGGCTGCTCCAAGCAGACCCTGTACTCGCGCTACGGCAACAAGCAGGAACTGCTGCGCCGGGTGATGCAGCGCCATGTCGGCCACGCTACCGGAGCCATGGTTCGTGCACTCCGCACTGACGACCTGCGTGCCAGCCTGCTCCAGTTCGCCACCGACTTCCTGGAGCATTTCAACCAACCGCACGTAGGGCAGGCCTGTCGGCTGATCGCCGCCGACGCGGCCCAGTTTCCCGAAGAGGCGCGTACGCTGTACCGGCATGGCGCCGGCGCGCTGACGCTTCATCTTGCTGAATGGATTGAAACCGTTTGCATGCGTGGCCAGCTCCGGCATGACGACCCGCACTTCATGGCCGAACTGCTGCTGAGCATGATCGCCGGTCAGGATTTCGACAAACAGCGTTTCCATACCCCCCATCGTGATGACGCGCAGCTGCGTCGGCGCTGGGCAGAGTTCTCCGTCGACAGCTTCCTGCGCGCGTTCGCGCCTCAGCCGTCGGCGGCCCCGTCTTCAAACCAACCCCGGAGTTCCTCCTGATGACCGCCCCACTCCGCACCCTTGCCTTGACGTGCGCCGTTGCTGTCGCGCTGGCTGCCTGCAAGAAGCCGGAACAGCAGACGCCCCCGCCGCCGGAGGTGGGCGTGATCGACGCCAAGCCGCAGACCCTGCCGCTGCAGCGTGAGCTGGTCGGCCGCCTGTCGCCGTTCCGCAGCGCCGACGTGCGTGCGCGCGTGCCGGGCGTACTGCTCAAGCGCGTCTACCAGGAAGGCTCGCAGGTCAAGCAGGGCCAGCCCCTGTTCCTGATCGACCCGGCGCCGCTGCGTGCTTCGCTCAATGCCTCCGAGGCCCAGCTGGCCTCGGCCCGCGCCACCTACGCCAATGCCAAGGTGGCCGCGGACCGCGCGCGTTCGCTGGCGCCGCAGCAGTTCGTCTCCAAGTCCGACCTGGACAACGCCGAATCGGCCGAGCGCACCGCGCTGGCCGCGGTCAAGCAGGCCGAAGCGGCGGTGACCTCTTCGCGCATCAGCCTGGGCTATACCGAAGTGACCGCGCCGATCAGCGGTGTGGCCAACAAGCAGCAGGTCACCGAAGGCGCGCTGGTCGGCCAGGGCGATGTGACCCTGCTGACCACCGTCGACCAGCTCGACCCGCTGTACGTCAACTTCTCGCTGAGCGTGGACGAGTTGACCCAGCTGCGCGCGCAGCAGGCCAAGGGTGCGCTGGCGCTGTCTGGTGACGGCAAGGCTACGGTCAACGTCAAGCTGGCAGACGGCAGTACCTACAGCGAACCGGGCACGCTGGACTTCTCCTCGACCACGGTCGACCCGGCCACCGGCGCGGTGTCGCTGCGTGCGCTGCTGCCGAACCCGCAGCAGATCCTGCTGCCCGGCGCCTTCGTCAGCTTCCAGGCCAACCTCGGCGAGCGCAACAACGCCTACCTGGTGCCGCAGCAGGCGCTGCTGCGCGACACCACCGGCGGCTACGTGATGGTGGTCGGTGCCGACGGCAAGGTGGTGCGCAAGAACGTGAAGACCGATGGCGCGCAGAACGGCAACTGGCTGGTCAGCGACGGCCTGGCCGCCGGTGACAAGGTGATCGTGGCCGGCGTGCAGAAGGTCAAGGAAGGTGCGCCGGCGGTGGCCAAGCCGTGGACCCCGGGGCAGGACGCCAACGGCAAGCCTGCCGCAGGCGGCGCCGCTCCGGCGGGCGCAGCACCGGCCGCAGGCAAGGCACCGGCCGACGCGGCCAAGCCCGAGCAGGCCGATGCGGCCAAGCCGGCCGCCACCGATTCGAACAAGCAGTAACGGGAACCTTCCGTCATGCCTAAATTTTTCATCGAACATCCAGTCTTCGCCTGGGTGGTTGCGATCCTGATCTCGCTCAGCGGCGTGATCGCGATCCTCAACCTGGGTGTGGAGTCCTATCCCAACATCGCCCCGCCGCAGGTCACCGTCTCGGCGACCTACCCGGGTGCCAGTGCGGACACCACGGAGAAGTCGGTCACCCAGGTGATCGAGCAGCAGCTGACCGGTATCGATCACCTGCTGTACTTCAGCTCATCGTCCGCCTCCAACGGCCGTGCGCAGATCACCCTGACCTTCGAGACCGGTACCGATCCGGACATCGCCCAGGTGCAGGTGCAGAACAAGGTCTCGCTGGCCACGCCACGCCTGCCTTCGGAAGTGACCCAGCAGGGCGTGGTGGTGGCCAAGGCCAACGCTGGCTTCCTGATGGTGATCGCGCTGCAGTCCGATACGCCGGCCATCAACCGTGACGCCCTGAACGACATCGTCGGCTCGCGCGTGCTCGACCAGGTCTCGCGTATTCCCGGCGTCGGCAGCACCCAGCAGTTCGGTTCCGAGTACGCCATGAACATCTGGCTCAACCCGGAGAAGATGCAGGGTTATGGCCTGTCGGCCAGCCAGGTGCTGGCGGCGGTGCGCGCGCAGAACGTGCAGTTCGCCGCCGGTGCGCTGGGTTCGGACCCGTCGCCGGAAGGCCAGCACTTCACCGCCACGGTCTCGGCTGAAGGCCGCTTCAGTTCGCCGCAGGAGTTCGAGAACATCATCCTGCGGGCAAATCCGGACGGTTCGCGGGTGCTGATGAAGGACATCGCCCGCGTTGCCTTCGGTGCCAACAACTACGGTTTCGACACCCAGTACAACGGCAAGCCGACCGGTGCCTTCGCCATCCAGCTGCTGCCGGGCGCCAACGCCCTGAACGTGGCCGATGCGGTGCGCGCCAAGATGGACGAGCTGCAGCCCAGCTTCCCGTCCGGGGTGACCTGGTTCTCGCCGTACGACAGCACCACCTTCGTCAAGATCTCCATCCAGGAAGTGGTCAAGACACTGTTTGAAGCAGTGTTCCTGGTGTTCCTGGTGATGCTGATCTTCCTGCAGAACTTCCGCGCCACGCTGATCCCGACCCTGGTCATCCCGGTGGCCCTGCTCGGCACCTTCCTGGGCATGTGGATGATCGGCTTCACGATCAACCAGCTGACCCTGTTCGCGATGGTGCTGGCGATCGGCATCGTGGTCGATGACGCGATCGTGGTGATCGAGAACGTCGAACGCATCATGACCGAGGAAGGCCTGGCGCCGAAGCCGGCCACGCAGAAGGCGATGACCCAGATCACCGGCGCGGTGGTGGCGATCACCGTCGTACTGGCCGCGGTGTTCATCCCGTCCGCCCTGCAGGGCGGCGCCGCCGGTGAGATCTACAAGCAGTTCGCGCTGACCATCGCCATCTCGATGGCGTTCTCGGCGTTCCTGGCTCTGGGCTTCACCCCGGCGCTGTGCGCGACCTTCCTCAAGCCGACGCACAACGACAACCCGAACATCATCTACCGCACCTTCAACAAGTACTACGACAAGATCAGCCATACCTATGTGGGGCACATCACTTCGGCGGTGCGCCATGCACCGCGCTGGATGATCCTGTTCGTGGTGCTGACCGCACTGTGCGGCTTCCTGTTCACCCGCATGCCGGGCAGCTTCCTGCCGGAAGAAGACCAGGGCTATGCGCTGGCGATCGTGCAGTTGCCGCCGGGCTCGACCAAGGGCCAGACCAACGAAGTGTTCGCGCAGATGCGTGGCATCCTGGAAAAGCAGGATGGCTATGAAGGCATGCTGCAGGTGGCCGGTTTCAGCTTCGTCGGTTCCGGCGAGAACGTGGGCATGGGCTTCATCCGCCTGAAGCCATGGGAGGAACGCAAGTTCACCGCGCCCGAGTTCATCCAGAACATGAACGGCGCGTTCTACGGCATCAAGGAAGCGCAGATCTTCGTGGTCAACCTGCCCACCGTGCAGGGCCTCGGCCAGTTCGGCGGCTTCGACATGTGGCTGCAGGACCGCAGCGGTGCCGGCTACGAGCAGCTGACCCAGGCGCGCAACATCCTGCTTGGCCAGGCTGCGCAGAAGCCCGACCATCTGGTGGGCGTACGCCCGAACGGCCTGGAAAACGCCCCGCAGCTGCAGCTGCATGTCGACCGCGTGCAGGCGCAGTCGATGGGCATGTCGGTGTCGGACGTGTACAGCACCATCCAGCTGATGCTGGCCCCGGTGTACGTGAACGACTTCTTCTACGAAGGCCGCATCAAGCGCGTGACCATGCAGGCCGATGGTCCGTACCGCACCGGCCAGGAATCGCTGAAGAGCTTCTACAGCCCCTCCAGCCTGACCAAGAACGCCGATGGCACCAGTTCGATGATCCCGCTCAATACGGTGGTCAAGTCCGAATGGGTGTCGGCACCGCCGTCGCTGAGCCGCTACAACGGCTACTCGGCGATCAACATCGTCGGCTCGCAGGCACCGGGCACCAGCTCGGGTGAGGCGATGCAGACCATGGAAGGCATCGTCAACGACGATCTGCCGGCTGGCTTCGGCTACGACTGGTCGGGCATGTCCTACCAGGAAATCCTGGCCGGCAACGCGGCGACGCTGCTGCTGGTGCTGTCGATCGTGGTGGTGTTCCTGTGCCTGGCCGCGTTGTATGAAAGCTGGTCGATCCCGGTGGCAGTTCTGTTGGTGGTGCCGCTGGGCGTGCTTGGCGCCCTCGGCCTGTCGATGCTGCGTGGCCTGCCGAACGATCTGTTCTTCAAGATCGGCCTGATCACCGTGATCGGCCTGGCCGCCAAGAACGCGATCCTGATCGTCGAGTTCGCGGTGGAGCAGCGCGCAGCAGGCAAGACCCTGCGCGATGCCACCATCGAGGCGGCACGCCTGCGTTTCCGACCGATCCTGATGACCTCGTTCGCGTTCATCATGGGCGTGATCCCGATGGCGATCTCCACCGGCGCCGGCGCCAATTCCCGCCACGCCATCGGTACCGGCGTGATCGGCGGCATGCTGTTCGCCACCCTGCTCGGCCTGCTGATGATCCCGGTGTTCTTCGTGGTCGTGCGCCGCATGCTGGGTGACAAGCTGGATGAGTCCTCCAAGGAATTCATGGAGCGCCAGCGCGACGCGGAAGCCGCGCACCGCCCGGATCGTTGATCCGGCGGTGAGTTGAAACGAAAAGGCCCCGGAGCGATCCGGGGCTTTTTCATTCGTGCCATGAAGCCGGTAGTCGCCAACCTTGGTTGGCGCTTTGCAGTGCCACGTGTCAGCGCAGCAGTGCAACCACGGTGCCTATGGTGGCGCCGGAGGCAGGTCGCATCCAGCCCACATTGCGAACACCGGACCGCTGCACCGTATGGGATCGCACGCCACACTCGCGCTCAAGGCGTCTCCCGGGTTCGCAGACAACCCCAACGTTGGATTTCTGGCCGCGCAGAGGTCCGATACGTCCTGATCGTTGCTATCCAGATGTTTCTACGGCAATCGATCCGATGCCGTCCCAGGAGACAAATCATGGATGGAAAAGCTCTACGATTCTTCAGCCGCACCGCTCTGCTGCTCAGCACGTTGTTTGCAGCCGGCAGTATCCAGGAAGCCCGCGCCAAGGGCGTCCTCGTCTGCGACAACTGTCGTGACCCGCGCGCATTGGCACTTTCCTCGGGCACGGGGCCCACCATCGTCGCCGACTTCCAGCAGCGCCGGATTCATGGTTTCGATGTGGAATACGATCGCGAGCTACGTCGCTACCGCGCAACAAGGGCGCAGATTCCCGGGCCAATCAACGCATCCTTCAATCGAATCATGGGCATGCTCGACAACAACGTGCCAACCGTACAGTTCGCGCCGCGGCAGTGGGCCGGAAGAGGAATCCAGTACGAGGTGCATCCAGATGATCCGCAATTCGCCAACGGCATAAGCTTTCCGGAAGAGCACAAGAGCCTCAACGCCTACGATGTCGTTCAGATGGCCACTGAGCGATCAAGACTGGAAGGCGATATTGGCAAGGCGTTCACAGGCGCAACGACTTCGTCGGCCGCCTGGAACAGCATGGCGACGTTCCTTTCGTCGATCGGACTGAGCTTCGTCAGCAAGACCATCGGCATTGACAGCGCCATCTATCGGATCACATGGCGCGATGGTTCAAAAACCACGCTGGTCATCACGCCTTCTGCGGTTGATAGAGCCCGCTATGTGCAAGGTGAAAGCCTTGACGCCAAGGGCAACAAGATTCCGGATGGTGCGGCAACCGATCCGGATTTGGCCCGGAACTTCATCGGCAGCTATCGCTTCGACGATCACGACGAGCTCGAACGGTGGGTGGACTCGGCCCGGCTCTATGGCGTGACCATGCATCCGGGAATGCCACAGGAATCACTTCAGATCGTCTGTGAATGGAATGGAAAGGATATTGTTTGCCGATTGCCACGTTGATCGTACAAAAGAAACGGGGCGGCAATCGCCGCCCCGTCGGGTCCATCAGCGCAGCCCGGTCTCGTTGCGGGCGATCACCAGGCGCTGGATTTCCGAGGTGCCCTCGTAGATCTCGGTGATCTTGGCATCACGGAAGTAGCGCTCCAGCGGCATTTCCTTCGAATATCCCATGCCGCCATGAATCTGCACGGCCTGATGGGTGATCCACATCGCCGCTTCCGAGGCCGTCAGCTTGGCCACCGCCGCTTCGGTGCTGAAGCGCTTGCCCTGGCCCTTCACCCACGCCGCGCGCAGGGTCAGCAGCAGCGCTGCGTCCAGCTTGCACTTCATGTCGGCGATCTTGGCCTGGGTCATCTGGAAGGTACCAATGGCCGCGCCGAACGCCTTGCGCTCCTTCACGTACTCCAGGGTCGCTTCATAGGCGGCACGGGCGATGCCGATGGCCTGCGAGGCGATACCGATGCGGCCGGCATCGAGCACGCTCATCGCGATCTTGAAGCCCTCGCCTTCCTGGCCCAGCACGTCTTCGGCCTGTGCCACGTAATCGTTGAACTCGATCTCGCAGGTGGCCGAGGCACGGATGCCGAGCTTGGGCTCGGTCTTGCCACGACCGAAGCCCGCCTTGTCGGTATCGATGATGAAGGCGGTGATGCCGCGCGCGCCCTTGTCCGGCTCGCTCATTGCGAACAGCACGATGTACTTGGCCACCGGGCCGGAGGTGATCCAGCTCTTCTTGCCGTTGATGACGAAGGTGCCATCGGCCTGCTTCACCGCGCGGCAGCGCATGGCCGTGGCGTCCGAACCGGACTGCGGCTCGGTCAGCGCGAACGCGCCGATGGCCTCGCCTTCGGCGATGGCACGCACATACTTCTGCTTCTGTTCCTCGGTACCGTGGGTGAGGATGCCGTTGCAGAACAGCGAGTTGTTGACCGACATGATGGTCGAATGGGCTGCGTCGGCGGCGGCGACCTCCACCATCGCCAACACGTACGCCACCGGGTCCATGCCCGCGCCACCGTATTCGGTCGGCACTTCGATGCCCATCAGGCCGTTTTCACCCAGCAGGCGGATGTTGTCCAGCGGGAACTCGCCGGTGCGGTCATGGTGCTCCGCGCTGGGGGCGATCTTTTCCTGCGCGATGCGCCGCGCCACGTCCTGCAGCATCAACTGCTCTTCAGTAAAGCTGAAATCCACAACACCCTCCCGGGTACATGAAGTTATGGGCCGCGCACCGCGCGCCCAGGTGCCTCGATTGTACCGGGGCCCGCCAGTTTCCGTACGCCAGCGACTTGACCGCGGCAGGCGTTCTCAGCGAATATATCTATATATCGCGATAGGTAGATATTTATGGATCTGGAAGACTGGTCGACCCGCCTCAAGGTGTTCGCCGATGCCACCCGCGTGCGCTTGCTGGCGCTGCTGGAGCAGGAGGAACTGACCGTGGCCGAACTGTCGGCGATCACCCGGCTGGCACAGCCGCGGGTGTCCACCCACCTGGCGCGCCTGAAGGAAGCCGGCCTGGTCCGCGACCGCCGTGCGGGCGTGTCGGCCTATTACCGCTTCGACGAGGTCCAGCTGGACCCGGCGCAGCGTGCATTGTGGCATGCCTTGAGCAATGGAAGCGACGACCCGTTGCTGCGGCAGGACGCTGAACGTGTCGCCGCCGTGCTGGCCCACCGTGCCTCCGACCAGAACTGGGCCGACAGCGTGGCCGGCGACATGGAGCGCCACTATTCTCCCGGCCGCACCTGGGAAGCCCTCGCGCGTACCGCGTTGCCGCTGCTGGAGACCGGCGACGTGCTGGACATCGCCTCCGGTGACGGCGTGCTGGCCGAACTCGTCGCCCCGCATGCCAAGCGCTACATCTGCATCGATACCAGCGCGCGCGTGGTTGCCGCTGCCAGCGAGCGCCTGCGCCGCCTGCCCAATGTGGAAGTGCGCGAGGGCGACATGCATGCGCTGCCGTTCAAGGACGGCAGCTTCGACCTGGTGGTGCTGATGCATGCGCTGACCTACGCCAGCAAACCGGCGCAGGCGGTGACCGAAGCCGCGCGCGTGCTGCGCTCCGGCGGCCGCCTGCTGCTGTGCAGCCTGGCCCGCCACGAGCACAAGGCGGCGGTGGAGGCCTACGGCCACGTCAACCTCGGCTTCAGCGACAAGGAGCTGCGCAGGTTCGTCGACAAGGCCGGCCTGCAGGTATCCAGCCTGGAGACGGTCACCCGCGAAAAGCGTCCGCCGCACTTCGAAGTGATTTCACTGATCGCCAACAAGCCCTGAGCCCGAGATCGCCATGCCTGCCCTGCCCTGGTTGCATCCTGATCGTGCCAACGCCCTGCTCGACGCCCTGCGCGAGCGGATCCTGATCATCGACGGCGCGATGGGCACCATGATCCAGCGCCATGGCCTGCAGGAAGACGACTACCGCGGCGAGCGCTTCGCCGGTGGCTACGATCATGTGCATGGCCCCGCTTGCGACCACGCCGTGCAGGAAGGGCATGACCTGAAGGGCAACAACGATCTGCTGCTGCTGACCCGGCCGCAGATCGTCGCCGACATCCATACCGCCTACCTGGAAGCGGGCGCGGATCTGGTCGAGACCAACACCTTCAACGCCACGTCGGTCAGCCAGGCCGACTACCACCTCGAACACCTGGTGTACGAGTTGAACAAGGCTGGCGCAGCGGTGGCACGCGCCTGCTGCGATACGGTAGCCGCAACCACACCAGGCAAGCCACGCTTCGTGATCGGGGTGATCGGCCCGACCAGCCGCACTGCCTCGATCAGTCCCGATGTCAACGATCCGGGCTTTCGCAACACCAGCTTCGACGAGCTTCGCGACACGTACCGCGAAGCCATTGACGGCCTGATCGACGGCGGCGCCGACACCATCATGGTCGAGACCATCTTCGACACGCTCAATGCCAAGGCCGCGCTGTATGCACTGGAGGAGGCCTTCGATGCACGCGGCGCAAGGTTGCCCGTGATGATCTCCGGCACCATCACTGATGCCTCGGGACGCACGCTGTCCGGGCAGACCGCCGAGGCCTTCCACGCGTCGCTCGCGCATGCGCGCCCATTGTCGATCGGCCTGAACTGCGCACTGGGTGCCGATGCGATGCGCCCGCACGTGGAAACCCTTTCGCAGGTCGCCGACTGCTACGTCAGCGCGCACCCCAACGCAGGCCTGCCCAATGCCTTCGGCGAGTACGACGAGACGCCCGAGGACATGGCCAGCACCCTGCGCGGTTTCGCCGAGGATGGCCTGTTGAACCTGGTCGGTGGCTGCTGTGGCTCCACCCCTGACCACATCCGCGCAATCGCCGAGGCCGTGGTCGGGCTGCCACCGCGCGCCCTGCCCGGTGTCCAGGAGCAGGCCGCATGAATGTCGCCGCCACCGTTCCGCACTTCCCGCCCTATTGCTGTTGAGCTGACGCCTGCCATGACGCCTGTCCGCCCTACCCGCCTGTCCGGCCTGGAACCTCTGGTCATCACTCCGGACCTGCTGTTCATCAACGTCGGCGAACGCACCAACGTCACCGGCAGCGCGCAGTTCCGCAAGCTGGTCAAGGAAGGCCGCTACGAAGAAGCGGTGGACGTGGCCCGCCAGCAGGTGGCCAGCGGTGCGCAGATCCTCGACGTCAACATGGACGAGGGCCTGATCGATTCGGAAGCGGCGATGACCCGCTACCTCAACCTGATCATGTCCGAGCCGGACATCGCCCGTATTCCGGTGATGGTCGACTCCTCCAAGTGGAGCGTGATCGAGGCCGGCCTGAAGTGCCTGCAGGGCAAGAGCGTGGTCAATTCGATCTCGCTGAAGGAAGGCGAGGCGCTGTTCCGCGAGCACGCACGCAAGGTCCTGCGCTATGGCGCTGCCGCGGTGGTGATGGCATTCGACGAAAGCGGCCAGGCTGACACCTGCGCACGCAAGGTCGAGATCTGCACCCGCGCCTACCGCATCCTGGTCGACGAGATCGGATTCCCACCGCAGGACATCATCTTCGACCCGAACATCTTCGCCGTCGCTACCGGCATCGAAGAGCACGACAACTATGCGGTGGACTTCATCGAAGCCACCCGCATCATCAAGCAGACGCTGCCGCACTGCCATGTGTCCGGCGGTGTTTCCAACGTCTCGTTCTCGTTCCGCGGCAACGAAACGGTGCGCCAGGCCATCCACTCGGTGTTCCTGTACCACGCCATTGCCGCCGGCATGGACATGGGCATCGTCAACGCCGGCGCCATGCCGATCTACGACGAACTGGAACCGGAACTGCGCGAGCGCGTGGAGGATGTGATCCTCAACCGCCGCAGCGATGCCACCGAGCGCCTGCTGGAAATCGCCGAGCGCTACAAGGGCAAGAAGGGCGCGGCGAAGACCGAAGACCTCGCCTGGCGCGAGAAGCCGGTGGCGCAGCGCCTGGCGCACGCGCTGGTGCACGGCCTGGATGCCTTCGTGGAAGAAGACACCGAACTGGCCCGGCAGGCGTCCAGCCGCCCGCTGGACGTGATCGAAGGTCCGTTGATGGATGGCATGAACGTGGTCGGCGACCTGTTCGGCGCCGGCAAGATGTTCCTGCCGCAGGTGGTGAAATCCGCGCGCGTGATGAAGAAGGCCGTGGCCTACCTGCTGCCCTACATCGAGGCCGAGAAGGCGCGCAGTGGCGACACCGCCAAGAGCAACGGCAAGATCATCATGGCCACGGTGAAGGGGGATGTGCATGACATCGGCAAGAACATCGTCGGCGTAGTCCTGGCCTGCAACAACTTCGAGGTGGTCGACCTTGGCGTGATGGTGCCGGCGCAGAAGATCCTCGATGCCGCGCGCGAGCACAACGCCGACCTGATCGGCCTGTCCGGCCTGATCACTCCATCACTGGAAGAGATGAGCCACGTGGCCCGGGAGATGCAGCGCCAGGGCTTCGACCTGCCGCTGCTGATCGGTGGAGCGACCACCTCGCGCGCGCACACCGCGCTGAAGATCGACCCACATTACAAGGCGCCCACGGTGTGGGTGAAGGACGCCTCGCGCGCGGTCGGCGTGGCCCAGTCGCTGATCTCGCGTGACCTGCGCGAGGCCTTCGTAGCCGCCAACGAGGCCGACTATGCCGAGATCCGCGCGCGCCATCGCAACCGTGGCGATGCCAAGCGCCTGGTTTCGCTGGAACACGCGCGTGGGCAGAAATTCCAGGGCGGCTGGGACACCTACACGCCGCCGGCACCGAACCAGCCCGGCCTGCACGTATTTGACGACTACCCGCTGGCCGAACTGGTCGACTACATCGACTGGACGCCGTTCTTCCAGGCCTGGGAGCTGGCCGGCAAGTTCCCGGCCATCCTCACCGACGAAATCGTCGGCACCCAGGCCAGCGATCTGTACAGGGACGCCCGCGCGATGCTTGAGCGCATCGTCAATGAGAAATGGCTGACCGCCAAGGCCGTGTTCGGCCTGTGGCCGGCGAACAGCATCGGCGACGACGTGCGCGTGCAGCACCCGCAGGGCGAGACCACCCTGCACTTCCTGCGCCAGCAGGTGGACAAGCCGGCCGAGCGCCCGGATTTCTGCCTGGCCGATTTCATCGCCCCGGCCGACAGCGGCAAGCAGGATTGGATCGGGGCCTTCGCCGTCACTGCCGGCATCGGCATCGACGCGCACGTAGCGCGCTTCGAAGCCGACCACGATGACTACAACGCGATTCTGCTGAAGGCCCTCGCCGATCGCTTCGCCGAAGCGCTGGCCGAGCGCCTGCACCAGCGCGTGCGCGTCGATTTCTGGGGCTACGACCATGCCGAGACACTGGACAACGAGGCGCTGATCGACGAGCAGTACAGCGGCATCCGCCCGGCACCGGGTTACCCCGCCTGCCCGGAGCACAGCGAAAAGCGACGCCTGTTCGACCTGCTGCAGGCCGAAGCCAACGCCAGCATGGAACTAACCGAGAGCTTCGCGATGCTGCCTACGGCGGCCGTTTCGGGCTATTACTTCAGCCATCCGCAGAGCCAGTACTTCGTGGTCGGCCGCCTCAGCCGCGAGCAGGTCAGCGACTACGCCCGCCGCAAGGGCGTGGACCGCGCCCAGGCCGAGCGCTGGCTGGCCTCCAACCTCGACTACGACCCCGAATGACACAAAAAGGGGACGGAGGGGATTAAGTCGTTTGTGCCAAAAACGACTTAATCCCCTCCGTCCCCTTTTCGCTTCATCATTGCGCTGGGCTTTGACGGTTTCTCGTCCGGTGTCGTTTGCCCTGGTCGGCGCACTGCTGTGCTTCTTCGCACCGAGCCTGCCACTGATCCGCGCACGCCGGAGCCGCTTCAAGGCCTGACGCCGGCGCGGTCCTACTGCTGCAGCAGTACCTGCTGCAGCGACGGCAGCAGCACACGGTTGCCATGCGCGCTGAGGTGATCGCCATCGAAGAACAACGGCCGGCCATCGCGCTGCGCCGGGCACAGCACGTCATCACACAGCACCGGCATCGGATCCCACAGCACACCTCCTGGCAGGCCATCGACCACCTGCTGCAGGCTGCCCAGCATCGGCGCACGCAGCGTTTCCATCGCCTCACGCGTGCTGTCCAGGCCGTTGCGGCAGACCTCGTTGCGTGAATTGAAGCGGTCAGAGCAGCGATACGGCGGCGCCGGCAGCACCGGTTTGGGCGCCTCCAGCACAATTCGCACACCGCGCTCGGCCAACGGTTTCCACTGGGTGATCGCCTCGGCCACTTCGGCCTCGCGCCCTGCAGTGGCTTCCGGGGTCACCTCGCCCGCCAGCTGCGCCTGCGCATCGAACAATACGAACTGATCGGACAAGCGCGGTATCCGCAGCGACACCAGCACCACGGCATCACCTGGCTGCGCACGCTGCGTGACATCGGCGAGCATCGCTGCGTCGAAATCACTGCAACCGGCACCCGCGCCGCGCCACTTCTGCAGGCTCACCTGCGGGCATCCACCACGACCGTAGAGAATCACCTCCGAGCCACTCTCAAGCGCCAGCCGCTGCAGCAGCTCGATGTAGGCCATTGCATGCGAATCGCCAGCAACGAACACCTGCTTCGGCGCACCGGCAGGCACCGGCCGATCGCAGTCACCACGCGCATAGGTCCGCATGCTGCCACCTTCGAAGCGTCGCTTGGTGGTCACCAGGTTGCAGTCGGGATAGTCGCCTGCCACGCTCTTGCCGTTGGGATACCAGTCGCCGGGATGCCGACTGACCGTGCTCAGTGATATCCGCGGTGCCTGCAGGTACAGCAGCGTCTGGGTGCCGGCCGCGACCAGCAGCACAACCGAACCTGCCAGCACCCAGCGACCCGGGCGCAGACGCTGCGCCAAGGGGCCCCGGAACGGTTGCTCCACCCAGCGCCACGACAACCACGACAGCAGCAGCACCAGCGCCATCGCAGCGCTCATCTGCAGGGGTGTCTGCAGGCCCACGGTCCAGCGCATCAGCACGAATACCGGCCAGTGCCACAGATACAGCGAGTACGACAGCAGGCCGATGGAGCGCATCGGCCTGCTGGCCAACAGGCGTGCCACCCAGGACCGGGGATGATGATGCAGCGCCCACAGCAGGCCTGCCGCAGCAAAGGTCGGCAGCAGGCCATCAGGCCACGGCGAACGTCCGGCCCGTGCGGTCCACAATGCCCAGCACAGCAAGGCCAGCGCCACCATCGCGAGCAGCGAGAACACGGGCGCAGCGCGCTTCAGTGCAATCGTCGTCACCGCATCCACTGGCTGGCGAACATGCAGCAACTGGAACAGCAGTACGCCAACACCCAGCTGCCACAGCCGCGTAGTGGTGGCGTAGAACGCCCACGATGGCGGCGCCTCGCGCAGGCCCAGCACCGCCGCATGCAGCAGCGACGCCGCGCTGACCACGGCAAACAGGCCAAGGCTGATCCAGCGCCCGCGCGCGCCGCGCGCCCAGGCCAGGAACAGCAGCGGGAACAGCAGGTAGAACTGTTCCTCCACGCCCAGCGACCAGGTATGGGTATAGGGATTGAATTCGGCCTTGGGCGCGAAATAGTCGTTGCCGATCAGCGCCAGCACCCAGTTGCTGAAGCCGAAGAATGCCATCAGCCCGGTCTTGTCACTGGCCTCGCTGAGCCAGGACTCGGGAATGAACAGCACGCTGCCGACGGCGGTCAACAGCAGGCAGCTGATCAGCGCAGGTGCGATGCGGCGGATGCGTCGCGAATAGAAGCGCAGCATCGACTGCCACAGCGACAACGGCGGCAGCCGGTGCACCGACGCGCTGACCACGAACCCGGAAATGACGAAGAACACGTCTACGCCGGTGAACCCGCCCGGCAACCAGGCCGGGTCCAGGTGGAACACGATGACGGCCAGCACGGCAATCGCGCGCAGGCCGTCAATGTGCGGCACGTAGCCACGGCTTGGATCAGCGGTCATCCCTTCCCCCCAACCGCGGGGGCAGTGCCGTCCGCGGTGGTTGCGCCTTTACCAGACCAGGTCGTCCGGCACCTGGTACTGCGGGTCCGCGTACGGATCTTCCTCGGCCGGCGCATTCGGATCGACCTTCAGCGCCACCGAGGCGGCGAACACCGCCTCGGACTGTGCCAGCACGTCGGCCGTTACCAGCAGGTAGCGGCCATTGAGCTGGACCACACCCAGCTCACCGGCATTGAGCGCGGTCAGCTGTTCGGCGGTCACATAGATGCGCTTGATCTTGCCGCCATACGGGAAGTGGCGGGCGATGTCCGCTGCCTCGGCGTTGAGGCTCTTGTCCTTCAGCAGTTCTTCCAGCTTGGCCTTCGCCTCGCGGCGCACGCGTGCTTCTTCCTGCTTCAGGCGCTCGGTCTCGATGCGCTCTTCCTTCTCCCGCTGCGCCCGGATGGCATAGGCCTTGGCCAGATCCATCTCTTCGGTGCTGCGCGGCTTGCGCGGGCCCTGCTGGCTCTGGCCACCGCGCGCATGCCCGCCGGGCTTGCCCGCGCCATGGCCCTGCCCACGGCGCTCGCCGGGCTTGTGCTCGCCCTTGCCGGCGCCCTGCGGCTTTCCATTGCCATTGCCACCCTTGCCCTGCGGGCGGCCATCGCGGCGGGGGCCATCATTCTTGCGCTCGGGCTTGGGCGCCGGCTTGAAGCCCAGGCCCATCAGCTGGTCGCGGAGGGTATCGCTCATAGGATTCGGATCAGTAGTGCGGCGGCGGCGGTTCGCTCGCCGGATCGGAAGAATTGAGTGCGTTGCGGACCTTGCCCAGGTCTTCCAGCAGCACGCGCAGCACATCGGCGTTGCGCATGCCCTGCATGCGGGCGTCCGCCAGCGCATCGCTCAGTTCGGCCAGCGCCTGCTCCTGGAAGGACACGCGCATTTCCAGCTCGACCAGGCGCGCTTCCAGCGCCTGCTCGCGTTCAGTGGGCAGATCAGACATGCAACGAGCGCCCCCGGCCAATGCCGTAGTACGCAAGACCTGCGGCTTCCACTTCGCCCGGCTCATACAGGTTGCGGCCGTCGAACACCGCCGCATCCTTCAGCTGCTCGCGCAGCTTTTGGAAGTCGGGGCTGCGGAACTGCTTCCACTCGGTGACCACCACCAGCGCGTCGGCACCCTGCAGCGCTTCATCGGCACTGTTGCAGAACACCAGGTCATCGCGTTCGCCGAAGATGCGCTGCGACTCGTGCATCGCCTCCGGATCGTAGGCACGCACCGTCGCACCGCCTTCCCACAGCTGCGCCAGCAGTCGACGGCTGGAGGCCTCACGCATGTCGTCGGTGTTCGGCTTGAAGGCCAGACCCCATACGGCGAAGGTCTTTCCACGCACGCCCTCGTCCTCGCCCTTGTCGTAATGACGCTGGATGAGGGCAAACAGATGACCCTTCTGCGCATCGTTGACCGCTTCAACCGCATTGAGCAGCTTCGGCTCAAGGCCATACTGCTGGGCGGTACGGGCCAATGCCTGCACGTCCTTGGGGAAGCACGAGCCGCCGTAACCGGCACCCGGATAGATGAAGTGCCAGCCGATGCGTGGATCCGAACCAATGCCCTGGCGGACCTGCTCGACATCGGCACCGACGCGTTCAGCAATGTTGGCGATTTCATTCATGAACGAAATCTTGGTCGCCAGCATCGCATTGGCGGCGTACTTGGTCAGTTCGGCCGAACGCACGTCCATTTCCACCACGCGGTCGTGGTTGCGGTTGAACGGCGCGTACAGGCGACGCATCACCGCCACCGACTCTTCGTTCGCCGCACCGATGATGATGCGGTCCGGGCGCATGCAGTCCGCAACCGCATCGCCTTCCTTCAGGAATTCCGGGTTGGACACCACGTCGAAGGCGATGTCCGCGCCACGCGCGGCCAGCTCTTCGGCAATGGCGGCACGCACCTTGTCGGCGGTGCCGACCGGCACCGTCGACTTGTTCACCACCACGGTCGGCACACTCATGTGCCGACCAATGGTCCGGGCTACGGCAAGCACGTATTGAAGATCGGCACTGCCATCCTCGTCCGGTGGCGTACCAACGGCGATGAACACCACCTGGCCGTGATCGATGGCGGCCGCGGCATCCGTGGTGAACGCCAGCCGCGCTGCGGCATGGTTGGCCTTCACCATCGGCTCCAGGCCGGGTTCATAGATCGGGATGATGCCCTGGTTGAGGCCATCCACCTTGGCCTGGTCGATATCGACACAGACCACCTGATGACCAACATCGGCCAGGCAGGTACCGGTCACCAGTCCAACGTAGCCGGTACCAAAAATCGCAACGCGCATATCCGTATTCGCTCCTGAATGACTTACGGCAGAACGCCCAGCAGCTCGACGTCGAACGTCAGAGTCGCGTTCGGGCCGATCGGGCCGCCCGGGGTGCCGTTCTCACCGTAGGCGAGTTCGCCCGGGATCCAGAAGCGGTACTTCGAACCGACCGGCATCAGCGCGACGCCTTCGGTCCAGCCCTTGATCACCTGGTCCAGACCGAACTCGGCCGGCTGGCGGCCGTAGGAACTGTCGAACACGGTGCCGTTGAGCAGCTTGCCTTCGTAGTTCACGCGCACCTTGCTGCTCGGCAGCGGGCGCTCGCCGCTACCCGGGCGGATCACCTGGTACTGCAGGCCCGACGAGGTGGTCACCACGCCCGGCTGGGTCTTGTTCTTGGCCAGGAATGCGTTGCCTTCCGTGCGGTTGGTCTGCGCAGCCTGGGCGGCCTTGGCCTGCATTTCAGCCTGCTTGGCACCCATGAAGGCCTGGATGGTGGCGGTCGCGTCAGCTTCCGTCATCTTCGGCTGGCCCTTGGTCAGGCCGGTGCTGATTGCGTCAAACAACGAGGCGACATCGATATCGTCCTTCAGCTGCGCCAGCGACGGACCCACCGAGTAGGAGCCGATCATCTGCGACACCTTGACGCGGTCGACCTTCGGCGGCTGCGAGCCCGGTGCCACGCCCGGCACCTGCTGGCCGCTGCGGGCCATCACGACCTGGCGCAGGGCGGCATCGGTGGCCTTGGCCTGTTCCTGGGTGATCTGCGGCTGCAGGCCCTCGAACGAACGCTCAACGGCGGTGCGCAGGGCGGCCACATCGATCTCATCGGCGATCGGGGTGAACGACTTGGCGACATCAAGGCCGATGGCGTAGCCGAGCTTCTGCTTGGGGGAATTCAAGGTTGCGGTCTCCTTGGCGGCTGCGGGGGCAGCCGGTTGTTGCGACAGAGCGACACCTGAAGTGCCCATCGCCAGAATCAGAACCGACGCCGCGGCGCCGCGCATTCCCATCTTCATTCGCTGCATTCCTGGAAGTGTCTGGGCGCCGACGTCGGCGCGAAAAGAAACATTGTCGCACGCATGCCGTCGATGTCGAGGCATGCGTGCTGGATATCAATGCGTGGCGGCTGCCGCCAGCGCCTTGTCGATGGCCGCGGTCAGCTGCGGATCGTCCGGCGTCACCTTGCTGGCGAACTGGGCAATGACCTTGCCATCGCGGCCCACGAGGTACTTGTGGAAGTTCCAGGCCGGCGCAACGCCGGTCGCTGCGGTCAACCGCTGGTACAGCGGCGTGGCCTGCGTGCCGACCACATGCACCTTCTCGAACATCGGGAACTTGACGCCGTAGGTCAGGGTGCAGAAGTCCTGGATCTGCTTCTCGTCACCCGGTTCCTGGCCCTTGAAGTCATTGGAAGGAAAGCCCAGCACCGCAAAACCGCGGCCTGCATAGCGCTTCTGCAGCGCCTCCAGCCCTTCGTACTGCGGCGTGTAGCCACACTTGCTGGCGGTGTTGACCACCAGCAGCACCTGCCCGTGATAGCGCTGCTGCAGATTCACCTGCTGCTTGCTGGCCAACGGCCGGTATTCCAGATCGAGCAGGTCGGCCGCCAGCGCACTGGCGGAACCGGCGGCGCCGGCCACCATCAGGGCCAGCAGGGACAGGCCGCGCAGGCGGCACGGGGAAACGGTCGGCAGGGGCATCAGAGGCGGTCCGCGGTAGCCATTCACAAGGCCCGGCCAGTGCTGGCCGGGAATCGGCCGAACTATAGCACCGGGCTCTGGAGCCCCTGATGGCACAGGTCCCCCCGGGCTTTGCGCGGCGTGGCGAATGTGCTGCCCGGGTGCCATCGAAGGCGCAGTGATGACATAGCATGGACATCACTGAATGGAAGGCCACCCCGAAAAGCCCCCTGCAGAAGATTCATTTCCCTTTTAAATCAATCGACTAAAGGGATGTTTCAGCAATCTGACCACCCCTGCCATCAGTTGGGGACGGCAAGGGGTTGCACGTAGGCGTGCCGGTGTTATAGTTGCATACAACACCAGTCACCTGAGACAGGGGGAAGCCATGAACGTCCGGATCCGTCGCAACCTCACCGCACCCGCGGCCGTCGCTGTTTCGACCCTGCTCGTGCTGGCCTGGTGTGCCACGTCCACCGCCCCTGTTTCCGCCCCTGTTTCCGCCGCTGCT